>DATBSV010000029.1:0-3273 GCA_036559685.1 Casimicrobiaceae bacterium | reverse complement strand
CGTCTCGTTCAGGAGCTTGACCGCCGAGCGGATCGCCTTGCGGAACTCGCGGTCGCGAAAGTCGCGCTCCTTGCCCAGGCCCACGAGCAGCACGCGGTCGGCCAGCGTGCCGCGCACGTTGTGCAGGAGCAGCGTCGAGCCCAGCTTCCCCTCCATGTCGCCGCGCCGGATGATCTCGCCGACGTAGCCGTTGCTCGCGCGGTCGATCAGCTCCGCCGAGAGCGACAGCTTGCGGTTGTCGAACACGCCGACGACCACGCAGGCGCTGCGCTGCTTCTCGGGGCTGCCGCTTTTAATGGTAAATTCCATCGAGTCCCTCTCCCTGACCCCCGGCGCTCGCTTAAGCCTACATTATTGCCGTTAGGGCCTTTTCCGGCCATTGTCGGCAAAAGATGCCGAAAAAGTCAAATCTATTCCCGGCGTCATGATCTTTCGCCGTACGCTGGTACGCGAGCTGACCGCCACGGCGATCGGGCTGTTCATCGTCCTGACGGCGATCCTGTTCACCAACCTGGTGCTGCGCCTGCTCGCCCGCGCGGCCGGCGGCACGGTCGCCCCGGACGGGATCCTGGCGCTGCTCGGCTTCAACGCCCTGTTCTACCTGAACGTTCTGCTCGCGGTCGCGCTTTTCCTGACCGTGCTGCTCACGTTGTCGCGCTGGTACCGCGACAGCGAGATGATCGTGTGGATGACCTCGGGCCAGTCGCTGACGGCGCTGCTGAAGCCGATCCTGTGGTTCTCGGCGCCGTTCCTCGTCGCGATCGTCGCGCTGTCGCTGTTCCTGTCGCCGTGGGCCGAGCGGCGCAAGATCGAGTTCGAGCGCCAGCTCGAGTCGCGCGACGAGCTCGCGTTCGTCACGCCGGGGCTGTTCCGGGAATTCCCGCGCGCGCACCTCGTCGTGTTCCTCGAGAGCATCAACACGTTCGACGGCACGATCCGCAACGTCTTCCTGCACTCGATCGACGACGCCAAGGACGCGACGACGCTCGCGCGCGTGGCGCGCCTCGAGGAGGGCCCCGACGGCGCGCGCTACGTCGTGCTCGAGGACGGCCGGCGCTACGAGGGCTCGGCGGGCAGCGCCGACTTCAGGATCGTCGAGTTCGAGCGGCTCGGCCGCGTGATCGAGCCCGCGACGGCGCGCGCGCTGCCGGTGTCGCGCAAGGCGATGCCGACCGAGCTGCTCGCGTTCACCGACGGCGACGCCGAGCGCGCCGAGCTGTTCTGGCGCCTGTCGGTGCCGATCCTCGCGTTCGTGCTGACGCTGCTCGCGATCCCGCTGTCGCACGTCGACCCGCGGCTCGGGCGCTCGTTCAACCTGGTGTCGGCGGCGTTCCTCTATCTGCTCTACACCAACTGCCTCAACATCGTGCAGAGCCTGATCGCGCAGGGGAAGCTCGACTTCTGGGTCGGGCTGGCCGTGCCGCACGCGACCGCGCTGGTCGTCGTCTTCGTGCTGTTCCGCCACCAGCTGTCGGTGTTCGGGCTGTTCCGCCGGCCGCCGCGCGCGGGCCCGCCCGAGCCCGCGCCCTCGGGAAGCTGACGTGAGGACGCTGAGGCGCTACGTCGGCCGCGACGTGCTGTTTGCGACGCTGACGATCTTCGCGGCGCTCCTGTCGCTGTTCGCGTTCTTCGACCTGATCAACGAGCTTTCCGACGTCGGCAAGAACGGCTACACGATCTCGTCCGCGATGCTCTTCGTCGCGCTGCATCTGCCCTCGCGCGTCTACGAGCTCTTCCCGGTCGCCGCGCTGATCGGAACGCTGTTCGCGCTCGCGCAGCTCGTCGCGAACTCCGAGTACACGGTCATGCGCGCGTCGGGAACATCGCTGTGGCAGGTCGGGTGGGCGGTCGCGCGCGTCGGCATCCCGCTCGCGATCGCGACGTTCCTCGCCGGCGAATTCGTCGCGCCGCCGGCCGAGCGCCTCGCGCAGACGTTGCGCACGTCCGCGAAAGGCGGGAGCTCGGGCGCGGTCGCGCAGCAGTTCAGCTCGGGCTTCTGGTTCAAGCAGGACCGGCAGTTCGCGAACATCCGCACGGTGCTCGCCGACCTGACGCTCGTCGGCGTGCGCATCTACGAGTTCGACGACGACATGCGGCTCACCGCGTCGCGCGCCGCCGAGACCGGCCGCTTCGTCCAGGACGGGCAATGGGAGCTCGTCAACGTCAAGTCGACCGAGATCGCCGGCGACATCGCGCGCGTGAGCACGGCGGCGACGTGGACGTGGAAGACGGTGCTGAAGCCGTCGATCCTGACCGTCTACCAGGTCGCGCCCGAGCGCCTCGAGCTCGCGACGCTCTGGGACAACATCCGGGTCCTCGGCGCCGGCGGCTCGGCGAAGACGAGCCGCTTCGAGATCGCGTTCTGGAACAAGATCTTCTACCCGCTCGCCGTGCTGGCGATGATGATCGTCGCGCTGCCGTTCGCGCATTTCCAGCGGCGCCAGGGCGGCGTCGGGTTCCGGATCTTCGCGGGAACCATGCTCGGCCTTGCGTTCTTCCTGATCGGCCGGCTGTTCTCGAGCCTCGGCATCCTGAACGACTGGCCGCCGCTCGTCTCGGCGGTCCTGCCGCTCGCGATCTTCACCGGCGTCGCCATCGCGATGCTGATGTGGATCGAGCGGCGCTAGCCGCGGGCGACCGCCCAAAGAAAAAGCCCCGCGGTGGCGGGGCTTGATCGAGGCGCTGCGGGAAGCGCTACGCCGCGTCGGTCGTCGCCGGCGTCACGTGAGCGTACTTGTGCTGCCGCTCGCCCTTGACCGAGAACGACACCTTGCCATCGACCAACGCGTAGAGCGTGTGGTCCTTGCCGATCCCGACGTTGGTGCCGGGATGCAGCTTGGTGCCACGCTGGCGCATGATGATCGAACCGGCGGTGACGGTCTCGCCGCCGTACGCCTTCATGCCCAGCATCTTGGGGTTGGAGTCGCGCCCGTTGCGGGAGCTGCCGCCTGCTTTCTTGTGTGCCATGGTCGCTCCTTACCCGACGATCGCGTCGATCTTGAGCTCGGTGTAGCCCTGCCGATGCCCCTGGTGCTTCTGGTAGTGCTTGCGCCGGCGCATCTTGAAAATCTTGACCTTCTCTCCGCGGCCGTGCGAGACGACCGTCGCCTTCACCGAGGCGCCCGAGAGGAGGGGTTGACCGAGACGGACGCTTTCGCCTTCCCCGACCATCAACACCTGGTCGAGAATCACTTCCGCGCCCACGTCCGCCGGTATCTGTTCTACTTTGAGTTTGTCGCCGGCGACGACGCGATACTGCTTGCCGCCGGTTTT
>DATBSV010000028.1:0-6418 GCA_036559685.1 Casimicrobiaceae bacterium | reverse complement strand
CTCGTTGCGCGTCTTCAGCGCGTCCTGGATCTCGACCGCGGCGCGCACGCCCTCGACGACGCTGCCGAACTCGGCGAGGACGGAATCTCCGGCGGTGTTGGCGATGCGCCCGTCGTGGTAGGCGATGATGCCGTCGATGACAGCGCGGTGCGCGGCGAGGATACGCAGCGCGCCGGTCTCGTCGGTGTTGACCAGGCGGCTGTAGTCGACCGCGTCCGTGGCAAGGATGCAGGTGAGCCGGCGCTTGAGGCCGGGCGGATCCATGGGAACGCTCATGGGCGAGCGTACCCCGTCCGGCACCGAACGGGAATGTCCATCCGAATCAACGCTCTGCGGCTACCGGCACGCCCGGCGCGGTAGAATGGCGCGCATCCGGAGACCGCCCTGGCGCGTATCCGGCGTCGCCATGTCACTCCACACCGTCGGCCTCAACCACACGACCGCGCCGCTCGACGTGCGCGAGCGCGTCACGTTCGCGCCCGACGCGCTCGCCGACGCGCTGCGCGACGTCACCGGCGCGTGCGCGGTCGGCGAGGCGGCGATCCTGTCGACGTGCAATCGCACCGAGGTCTATTTCCGCGGCGGCGAGCCCGCGCGCGTCGCGCGCTGGCTCGAGGAGACGCACGGGCTGCCGGCCGACGCGCTGCGTCCGCACCTGTACACGCTCGCGCAGGCCGAATCGGTGCCGCACGCGTTCCGCGTCGCGGCGGGCCTCGACTCGATGGTGATCGGCGAGCCGCAGATCCTCGGGCAGATGAAGCAGGCGGTGCGCACGGCCGAGTCCGCGGGATCGCTCGGACTGGTGCTGAATCGCCTGTTCCAGCGGACGTTCGCGGTCGCGAAGGACGTGCGCTCGCAGACCGACATCGGCAGCGCGTCGATCTCGATGGCCGCGGCGGCCGTGAAGCTCGCCGAACGGATCTTCCCGTCGATCGCCGACCAGCGCCTGCTCCTGATCGGCGCGGGCGAGATGATCGAGCTCGCGGCGAACCATTTCGTCGCGCGCAAGCCGAAGTCGGTGACGGTGGCGAACCGCACGATCGAGCGCGGCCAGTCGCTCGCCGCGCGGCTCGGCGCCGAGGCGATCCTGCTCAACGAGCTCCCCGAGCGGCTGTCGCAGTTCGACATCATCGTCACGTGCACGGCGAGCATGCTGCCGATCCTCGGCAAGGGCCTGCTCGAGCGCGCGATCAAGGCGCGGCGCCACGCGCCGGTCCTCATCGTCGACCTTGGCGTGCCGCGCGACGTCGAGCCCGAGGCCGCCGCGCTTGACGACGTGTTCCTGTACTCGGTCGACGACCTGTCCGAGATCGTCAAGGACAACCTGCAGATCCGCCGCGAGGCCGTCGTGCAGGCCGAGGCGATGATCGCCGAGCAGGCCAACCATTTCCTGCGCTGGCTCGACGGCCGCAGCGTCGTGCCGACGATCCACGCGCTGTCGGGCCACGTCGACGAGCTCCGCGCGACCGAGCTCGACCGTGCGCGGCGCATGCTCGCGAACGGCGTCGCGCCCGACAAGGTCCTCGACACGCTGTCGCGCGGCCTCGCCGCCAAGTTCCTGCACGGCCCGCTCTCGGCGCTCAACGCCGCCGGCGATGCCGAGCGCGCCGAGCTGATCGCGCTGTTCCAGCGCGTCTACAAGCTCGAGGATTAGCTTCCGGGGGCCCGGTTGCCGACCAGGTTCGCCGCCTGGTTCGCAACCTGACCCCGGCTCGGCCATGAAGCTCTCGCTCCGCACCCGCCTCGAGCAGCTCGCGACCCGCCTCGCCGAGCTCGACCACCTGCTGGCCGCCCCGGAGATGGCCGGCGACATGGACAGGTTCCGCGCGTTCGCGAAGGAGCACGCCGAGGTCACGCCGGTCGTCGAGCTGTTCAACGCGTGGCGGCGCGCGGACGCCGACGCGGTCGCGGCGGACGAGATGGCATCGGACCCGGCGATGAAGCAGTTCGCGCGCGACGAGCGCGTGGCCGCCGAGTCGCGCATGGCCGCGCTCGAGCAGGACCTGCAGGCGGCGCTGCTGCCGAAGGACGCGAACGACGCGCGCAACGTGTTCGTCGAGATCCGCGCCGGCACGGGCGGCGACGAGAGCGCGCTGTTCGCGGGGGAGCTCCTGCGCATGTACACGCGCTATGCCGAGCGGCAGCGTTGGAAGGTCGAGCTGGTGTCGAGCTCGAGCTCCGAGCTCGGCGGCTTCCGCGAGGCGATCGTGCGCGTCGCGGGCGAAGGCGCGTACGCGAAGCTCAAGTTCGAGTCGGGCGGCCACCGCGTGCAGCGCGTGCCCGAGACCGAGGCGCAGGGGCGCATCCACACGTCCGCGTGCACGGTGGCTGTGATGCCCGAGGCCGACCCGATCGCCGACATCCAGATCAATCCGGCCGAGCTGCGCATCGACACGTTCCGCTCGTCGGGCGCGGGCGGCCAGCACGTCAACAAGACCGACTCGGCCGTGCGCATCACCCACCTGCCGACCGGCATCGTCGTCGAGTGCCAGGACGACCGCTCGCAGCACCGCAACCGCGCGCAGGCGATGTCGGTGCTCGCGACGCGCCTGCTCGACCGCGAGCGGACCGAGCGACAAAGAAAAGAGGCCGCGACGCGCAAGAGCCTGATCGGGTCGGGCGACCGTAGCGAGCGCATCCGGACCTACAACTTCCCGCAAGGGCGCGTCACCGACCACCGGATCAACCTGACGCTCTACCGGATCGACGCGATCATGGAGGGCGACCTCGACGAGATCGTCGAGGCGCTGCAGCGCGAGTTCCAGGCCGAGCAGCTCGCGGCGATCGCCGGCGAAACGATGTGAGCGCACGCGAGCCGTGGCTTACGACGCTGCGGCTCGACCTGCGCGAGTTCGCGCCCGGCGACGTCGACGAGATCGTGCGCCTCGACGGGGACAAGCGCGTAATGAAGTACATCGGCGACGGGCGCACGCACGCGCGCGACGAGATCGCCGGCTACTGGTTCCCGCGCATGCGCCGCGTGGCGAGGCTCTACGCGGACCTCGGCATCTGGCGCGCGTCGCGCCGCGACACCGGCGCGTTCGTCGGCTGGTTCTCGCTCAAGTACGCCGGCAAGTCGAGCGACATCGAGATCGGCTACCGGCTGGTGCCCGAGGCGTGGAGCCGGGGCTTCGCGACCGAAGGCGCTGCGGCGCTGCGCGACTACGGCTTCGACGACGTGGGGCTTACGCGCATCATCGGCGTCACGCATCCGCGTAACCTCGCCTCGCAGCGCGTGCTCACGAAGATCGGCATGGTCGACGAGGGTTACGGAAACTACTACGACCAGCGCCTGCGCCTGTTCGCGGCGTACGCGCCATGAGCGACGCGGTGACCGTGCGACGCGCGCTCGCGCAGGCGGGTCTCATTCCGATCGACGCGCAGGTCCTGCTCGCGCACGCGCTCGGCGTCGACCGCGCGTGGCTCGTCGCGCACGCGACCGACGAGCTGCCGCGCGAGCGTGCCGACGCGTTCTTCGCGCTCGCGAAGCGGCGGCGTGACGGCGAGCCGGTCGCGTACCTGACCGGTCGGCGCGAGTTCCACGGCCTCGACCTGCGCGTGACGCCCGCGGTGCTCGTGCCGCGGCCCGAGACCGAGACGCTCGTCGACGCGGCGCTCGAGCGCCTGCCTGGCGACCGTCCGCTGCGCATCGTGGACCTCGGCACCGGCTCGGGCGCGATCGCGCTGGCGATCGCGCACGCGCGGCCGAACGCGCAGGTGATCGCGACCGACGTGTCCGACGACGCGCTCGCGGTGGCGCGCGACAACGCGACGCGCCTTGCGCTTGCGAATGTCACCTTCGCGCGCGGAAGCTGGTACGACGCGCTCGACGCCGGGCCGTTCGATGCGATTCTCGCCAACCCGCCCTATGTCGCGGCAGGCGATCCCCATCTGGGCGAAGGCGACCTGCCGCACGAGCCGTCCGTGGCGCTCTCGCCCGGCGGCGACGGCCTCGACGCGCTGCGCGTCATCGTGGCGGGTGCCCGATCGCGGCTGTCGGTCGGCGGCTGGCTCGGCGTCGAGCACGGCCACGACCAGTCCGACGCGGTGCGCGACCTCTTCGCTAGTGCGGGCCTGGCCGCCATCGAGGTCCGCCGAGACCTCGCGGGCATTCCGCGCGTCGTGCTCGGGCGTACCTAGAGCGGCGCGACCATCGGCACGCCGAGCTTCTTCGACCAGGCGTCGAGCGACGGCAGGATGGTCGGATAGAGCGCGATGCCGCGCTCGAGCTGGTCGCGCATCGACGCGAGGCCGCGCTCGCCGGGCAGCCGCACCCGCTCGACGCCCATCCGCGGCTTCGCGTCGTGGCACGCGTCGACGAGCCAGTCCATCTGCCTGCGGAACGCATCGAGCCCGCCGAACGCGCGCGGGTCGAGCGCCTGCACGAACACGGTCGCGCCCCAGCCTTCCTTGGGATCGGCGCGCCCGAACCCGGTCAGCGCCGCGGTCATCGCCTCGATCAGGAGCGCGAGCGCGTAACCCTTGTGGCCCGCGTCGAGGCCGCCGAGCGGCAGCAGCGTGCCCTTCGGTTCCTCGAACAGCACGCGGGGATCGGTCGTGGCGTTGCCTTGAGCGTCCTGGATCCACGCGTGCGGGAGCTTCTGCCCGGCCTGGTGCAGCCGCGCGGTCATGCCGTTGGTCGTGTAGCTCGACGACACGTCGAGCAGGATCGGGTCGCCCGACGTCGGGATGCCCGCGGCGAGCGGGTTGGGCGTGAACACCGGGCTCACGCCGCCGAACGGCGCGACCGACGCGGCGACCGGGTCGGAGCTTTGCACGATCGCCATCATCCCGCGGTCCGTCGCTCGCTTGAGGTAGCTCGCGAGGCACGCGATGTGGTGCGAGCGGCGGATCACGACGGTGCCGGTGCCCTGCGACGATGCCATCGACATCGCCGCGTCGAGCGCGCGCAGCACGAGCCACGGTCCGGGCAGGCGACCCCCGTCCCAGGTCTGCGCGGCGGGCGTCGCGTTCACGACGGTCCATTCGCCCGACGGCTTCATCGAGCCCTTCTCGAGTTCGGCGAGATACAGCGCGGCGAGGCCCAAGCCGTGCGTCGTATGGCCGAGGAGGTCGCCGTCGACGAGGACGTCGGCGACGTCACGCGCGATGTCGTCGCGCATGCCGGCGCGCTCGAACAGCGCTTGCGCGAAGCGCGCGAGCGCGCGCGCGTCGTGGCGGACCGGCGCAGCGTGCGGCAGCGCGCTCATCGCTTGGTCGACGACGCGTAGAGCTCGAGGCCTTCCTTCGCCGCGCGGCCGATCGCCCACGTGTCGGTGCCGTAGAGCAGCACGTTGACGCCCTGGCCGACCAGCCGAGCGGTCTGGATGCGGTTCATCGCGGTCGTGCCGACCGCCTTGCCGGCGCCGCGTGCGAGCCGCGCGGCGCGCTCGATGAACGACTGCACGCGCGGATCCTCGACCTGGCCGGGGACGCCGATCGCGACCGAATAGTCGTAGATGCCCAGGTAGACGAAGTCGAGCGCGGGCTGCTCGACGATGCGCTCGAGGTGCTGCGCGGCCGCGGGCGACTCGACCATCACGCCCGAGAACGGGTAGCCCGCCGCGAGCTTGGGCTGAGGCGGGATGCCGTAATGGCCGCCGCGCGTGAACGGGTTGTAGCCGCGCGTGCCCTGCGGAGCGAAATGCATCATCGCGACCGCGCGCGACGCGGCCTCGGCATCGGCGATCTGCGGCACGACGACGCCGTCCGCGCCGAGGTCGAGCGCGCGCTGGATGAAAAATGCGTCCGCGCCGGGTGCGCGCACGAGCGGCGACGATCCGGCGTCCTCGCATGCGGTGATGGCCGCGTCGAGCGACGCGAAGTCGTAGGCGCCGTGCTCGGCGTCGAGGATCACGAAGTCGAAGCCCGCGGCGGCGAGCGTGCCGACGAGCGGCGCCGACGGGATCACCGACCAGATGCCGGCGAGCGTGCGGCCGGCGGCGAGCTTCGCGCGAAGCGGATGGGTGTCGGGCATGGGGTCGGCGAGGTCGGCGCGAAGTTGACGCCGCCGGCGAATCGCCGGATTCTAGCGCAACTGACCTCTCATTCCCGACGGCGCGCCGACGCCGCGACCGTCCTCCCGTGGATTTCCTCCAAGACGACGACGGCGGCGTGCCGCTGGTCTTCGAGACCGTCGTCCCGTCGTCGCTGCAGGTATCGATCGTCACCTTCCGCCCCGACTGGCAGCTGCTGGAGCGCTGCCTGCGCAAGCTCGCGCTCGCGGTCGGCGCGGCGCGCGAGTCGAGCGTCGTACGCACCGTCAACGTCGCGCTCGTCGACAACAGCTCGGACCGCGGCATCGCGGCGAAGGTAGTCGACCTCGGCAAGACGCGCTTCGCCGACTCGGGCGTCCAGATGGTCTACCTGCACGGGCATGCGAACATCGGCTATGGCGCCGCGCACAACCTCGTGCTCC
>DATBSV010000027.1:0-2200 GCA_036559685.1 Casimicrobiaceae bacterium | reverse complement strand
CTGATCATCGTGCTGACGACGGTGCCGTGGTGGGCGGCGATCCTGCGCATCCCGTTCTCGATCATCGCGCCGGTGATCGTCGTGATCTGCGCGGTCGGCGCGTACACGGTCCACAACAACATGTTCGATGTCTACATGATGGTCGTGTTCGGCATCGTCGGTTACTTCTTCAAGAAACTGCGCTACCCGCTCGCGCCGCTGGTGCTGGCGCTCGTGCTCGGCGACATGGCCGAGACGAGCTTCCGGCAGTCGATGCTGCTGTCGGGCGGCAACGTGGGCATCTTCTGGTCGAACGGGCTCGTCGGCTCCATCATGACGCTCGCGGTCGTCCTGCTGCTGTGGCCGCTGATCGCGCTCGCGATCGATGCGATGAAGCGTCGCGGCGGCGGAGGCGGTCCCGGCACGGCGCCGTCGACGGCGTGAAGCGGCGGGAGATGGATCGGTGAAGGGCGCCGCGGTCGTCGACACGTCGCGCCTCGGCAACCGGCGCGGGTCGCGCAACACGCCCAAGGGCCGTGTCGTCGATCCCCGTGCGCTCGACGAGGTGCGCGCGTTGCTCGGCGACGCGCCTCGCCGGGCGGACCTGCTGATCGAGTTCCTGCACAAGATCCAGGACGCGTACGGCTGCCTCGCCGCGCCGCACGTTGTCGCGCTCGCCGCCGAGCTCAAGCTCGCGCCGACCGAGGTTTACGAGGTCGCGACGTTCTACCACCACTTCGACGTGGTGAAGGAAGGCGACGCGCATCCGCCCGCGATCACGGTGCGCGTGTGCGAGACGCTGTCGTGCCGGATGGCGGGCGCCGAGTCGCTGATGGCGTCGCTTGCGCGACTCGGCATGAACGACGTGCGCGTCATCGGCGCGCCGTGCGTCGGCCGCTGCGAGAGCGCGCCGGTCGCGGTGGTCGGGCGCAACCCGATTCCGAACGCGACCGTCGACGCGGTGCGCGACGCGGTGCGCGCGAAGCACGTCGAGGCCGCGCCCGCGCAGGCGATCGAGTACGCGGCGTACCGTCGCGACGGCGGCTACACGACGCTCGTCGATTGCATGTCGGGCAAGCGCACGCCGGAGTCGGCGATCGCGGAGCTCGAGGGCTCGGGCATGCGCGGCCTGGGCGGCGCGGGGTTCCCGGCCGGTCGCAAGTGGAAGATCGTGCGCGGCGAGCCGGCGCCGCGGCTGATGGCCGTCAACATCGACGAAGGCGAGCCCGGCACGTTCAAGGACCGCTGGTACCTCGAGCGCGACCCGCACCGTTTCCTCGAGGGCATGCTGATCGCCGCCTGGGCCGTCGGCATCGACGCGATCTACGTCTACCTGCGCGACGAGTACGCGGCGGTTCGCGCGCTGCTCGAGCGCGAAATCGCGGCGCTCGAGCGCGACCCGCCGTGCGCGCTGCCGCCGATCGATCTCAGGCGCGGGGCGGGCGCGTACATCTGCGGCGAAGAGTCCGCGATGATCGAGTCGATCGAGGGCAAGCGCGGGATGCCGCGGCTGCGCCCGCCGTACGTCGCGCAGGTCGGGCTGTTCGGCCGCCCGACGCTCGAGCACAACATGGAGACGCTCTACTGGGTGCGCGACATCCTCGAGAAGGGCGGCGCGTGGTTCGCCGGCCACGGGCGCAACGGCCGCAAGGGGCTGCGTTCGTTCTCGGTGTCGGGACGCGTGCGCAAGCCCGGCGTGCATCTCGCGCCGGCGGGTATCACGGTGCGCGAGCTCATCGACGAGTTCTGCGGCGGCATGCAGGACGGGCACGTGTTCTACGGTTACCTGCCCGGCGGCGCGTCGGGCGGCATCCTGCCCGCGTCGATGGGCGACATCCCGCTCGACTTCGACACGCTGCAGCCGCACGGCTGCTTCATCGGCAGCGCCGCGGTGATCGTGCTGTCGCAGCACGACCGCGCGCGCGACGCCGCGGTGAACCTGATGCGCTTTTTCGCCGACGAGTCGTGCGGCCAGTGCACGCCGTGCCGCGTCGGCACCGAGAAGGCCGTGCTGCTGATGGAAAAGCCGCGCTGGGACAAGGCGCTGCTCGGCGAGCTGTCGGCGGCGATGGCGGACGCTTCGATCTGCGGCCTCGGCCAGGCGGCGCCCAACCCGATCGCCTGCGTCGTCAAGTACTTTCCCCACGAGCTCGAAGCGTAGACTTCCGACCATGAACGCTCCGCACGAGGCCCTGCTCGAGCAGGCGACGGTCACGTTCAA
>DATBSV010000026.1:0-9483 GCA_036559685.1 Casimicrobiaceae bacterium | reverse complement strand
CCCGGGCTCGAGCAGGTCCTTCGGCACCGGATAGAGGTCGGCGAAACGTTCGTTGCGCACGACGATGTTGAGGTCGCTGTCCGTGTACACCAGGGCTCCGGGCATGTTGTCGAGCGCGGCCTGGAGCTGCGCCTCGCTGCGCGCGACCCGGATCTCGCACTGCTTGAGGTCCGTGACCTCGGTCATCACCGTCACCGCGCCGCCCTCGCCGGCGCGCCGCCGGCAGATTTCGTAGACGCGCCCGTCCGGCGTGCGATCCTCGAACGATTGGCCGGTCGGATGACGCAAGCTTTCGATGCGCTTCGCGACCATGGCCTGGACGTCGCCCTCGCCGTAGTAGCCGTGGGTCGCGAGATGGCGCAGGAAGTCCGGATAGGGCCGGCCCTGTTGCAGCAGCTCGCGCGGCACCGGGTAGAACTCGCGGAAGCGGTCGTTGCACAGCACGATCCGCAACTCCGCGTCGGTGTAGACCAGCGCGCCGGGCATGTTGTCGAGCGCCACCTTGAGCTCGCGCTGCGTGCGCTCGGCCAGGGCTTCGGCGGATTTGCGCGCGGTGATGTCGGCGTAGGTCAGCACGACCCCGCCCTGCGCGATCGGCGCATAGCGCACGAGCAGCACCTGCCCGGTCGACGTCGTGTGCTCGAGCTCGTGCGCGTGGCGCGCGCGGACGCGGACCAGGCGCGTCTGCGCCTGCAGCTCGACGTCGCCCTCGCCGTAGTCGCCGCGTCGCGCGTTGTAGCGGTAGAACTCGACGAGCTCGGTGCCCGGTCGGCACAGCGCCGCCGGATAGCCGCGCAGCGTGCGGAACGCTTGGTTGCAGTCGACGAGCCGCAGGTCCTCGTCGAAGATCGCGAATCCGAAGTCGAACGTGTCGAGGCCGGCGCGCGTAAGCGTCGCGACGAGCTCGCGTTCGGCCGCCCCGGACTTCGCACTGTCACGTCGTTGAGGCACGACAATGCCCTCCCCTGCTCGGCGTTGCGTCGGCTATTTCGGCGCGATCCCCACCGACTTCACGATCGCCGGCCAGCGCGCGACCCATTCGCGAATGTCGGCCGCGAAATCGGCCGGCGTCGGCGCGAGCGGCACCATGCCCATCTGCGCGAAGCGATCGCGCACGTCGGGCAGCTCGACGATGCGCGCGAACTCGCGGTTCAGGAGCCCCACGATCTCGGCCGGCGTGCCCGCCGGTGCGAGGATGCCGTTCCATGGCGCCACCGCGGCTTCCGGGTAGCCCAGCTCGACGACGGTCGGGATGTCGGGGAACGCGGCGATGCGCTGCGTGCTCACCACGGCGAGCCCCTTGAGCTGCCCGGACTGGACCTGCGCGTTGAGGGGCCCGAGGAACGAGACGTACACCGGCACCTCGCCCGACAGCACGTCCTTCAGCGCCAGGCCCGAGTTCGCGTACGGCACGTGGAGCAGCTCGACGCCCGCCTTCTGCGCGATCATCGCCATCGCGAGGTGCTGGACCGTGCCGATGCCCGCGGTCGCGTAGGCGACCCTGCCCCGCTCCCGCCGCGCGCGCGCGAGCAACTCGGCGAGCGTCGAGACGCCGAGCGACGCGTTGACCATGATCAACATGCGCGGCTCCGCGAACTTCGCGACCGGCGCGTATGCGGTCACGGGATCGACCACCGTCGCCACCGACAACGCGGGCAGGAGCGTGATGAGCGACCCGCCCTGCAGCAACGTGTAGCCGTCGGCGGCCGAGCGCGCGACGACCTCGCCGCCGATGTTGCCCGAGGCGCCGGGGATGTTTTCGATGAAGACGGGCTGCTTCACCGCGTCCGAGAGCTTCGCACCGACCAGCCGCGCGGTGATGTCGGCCTGCGAGCCGGCGGCGAACGGAACGACGATCCGGATCGGCCGCGACGGGTACGCGGTCTGTGCCAGCGCCGCCGTCGCTTGCAGGACCAGCGCGGCGATGGCGAGGAAGTGCGAGACGCACACGATCACTATTTCGGCACGGTCTTCGCCGCGGGATCGAGCGCGATCGGTGCGGAGAACGTGACGTCGTAGCTCCATTGCTGCTTGAACTCGTTCTGCTTGCCCGGCGTGTGGAAGCGGCCGGCAACGCGTTTCTCGTCGTAGGCGCTCGGCACGAAGCGCACCCACAGCGCCGAGCTCACGAAAGTCGTGAATGCCGGGTGCAGCGGCTCGGCGCTCATCACCTTCGCGTCGGGATTGACGACGACGCGCAGCGCGGCGAGGCCATCGCGGCGCACGCGTGCCTCGAGCCTGGCGGCGTCCTTCGCCTCGGAGGCCGTCACCGGCCGGTCGGACACGACGACGACCACATCGAGAAAACCCTTTTCGGTGGCGCTGTCGACTTCGACGGCGATCGCGTGCGTGAGCGCCGCCGACTTGCCGTTCGCCTCGAGCGTGCCCTTGGCCTGCTGCGCGGTCGCGGACGTCGCGACGGCGAGGCAGGCGGCAAGCGCGAGTGCATGGTGGCGTCTCATCGAGCGCGAGGAATCTAGCGGCCGTACTCGAAGCCGTCGAGGGGAATTTCGGACGCGCGTCCCGCGACGGCGTCGGCCACGATCCGGCCGCAGGCGAGCGCGAGCGTCCAGCCGAGCGCGCCGTGGCCGACGTTCAGGAACAGGTTGGCGATCGGCGTCGCGCCGAGGATCGGGCTGCCGAGCGGCGTGGCCGGCCGCAGACCGCACCAAGGCGCCATCGCATCGAGCGGCGCGTTGTAGTCGGCAGCATCGGGAAACGCGGCGCGCGCCTCGGCGACCAGTTGGCGCAGCCGCACCGGGTCCGGCAGGCTCGACCAGCCGGCGATGTCCGCCATGCCCGCGACGCGCAGCGTCCGGCCGCCGGCGCCGTCGAGCGGGGCGTAGACCACCTTGCGCTTCGCATCGGTCACCGAGACCTGCGGCGCAAGACCGCGCACCGGCAGCGTCAGGCTGTAGCCCTTGAGCGGGTAGACCGGGATGCGCACGCCGATCGGCTTCACCAGGCGCCCGGACACCGGTCCCGCTGCGACGACGAACGCGTCGGCGTCGACCGGGCCGGACGAGGTGTCGACGCCGACGATACGCCGCTTCTCGACCGCGAGCCTGCGCACCTGCGTGCCGAGCGCGAAGCGCACGTGCGGCATCGCCATCAGGTGGCGCTCGAGACCGACGCAGAAGCGGTAGCAGTCGCCGACTTCCTCGCTCGCCGTGAAGATGCCGCCGGCGAGCCGTGCGCCGAGGCCGGTGCCGTCCGCGCCGAGCGCGGGCTCGAGCGCGAGGCACGCGTCGCGCTCGAGCGCTTCCTGCTCGCAGCCGAGCGAACGCTGGTAGTCGACCAGCGCACGGGCGTTCACGTAGCTGTCCGGATCCGCGTGGACGACGAGCTTGCCGTTGCGCCGGTGGCCGAACTCGAGCGCTTCGGCCGCGACCAGCTCGTGCATCAGGCGGCGGCTGTAGAACGACAGCGCGAGGAGCCGCCGCGTCGTGGTCTCGCTCTGGTTACGTGTGCAGGCGAGCACGAAGCGCAGGAGCCAGCGCCACTGATCCGGGTCGAGCTTCGGGTAGAAGCGCAGCGGCGAGTCGCGGCGCATGAGCCACGGCGGAATCTTGGGCAGGACGCCGGGGCCGGCGAGCGGCGCCACGTAGCTGTAGCTCAGTTGCGCGCCGTTCGCGAAGCTCGTCTCGAGCGCGACGCCGTCGTTGCGATCGACGACGACGACGTCGTGGCCGTCGCGCGCAAGCCACCACGAGGTCGCGAGGCCGACGACGCCGGCGCCGAGGACGGCGACGCGCACGTTAGGGCCCGGCAGCGCTACCGGGGCACTCGCGCCCATGTCGCGCCGGCCGCAGGGCTAGGCGCGAACGAGGCCATGTGCTTCCAGCACATCACGATTGAGCAACGACGCCCTGCGGCCAGCGCGGCATGGGCCCTCCGGGTGATCTCAGCAAACGGCCGCCCTCGTCGTTGCACATCCTCGCCGTAGTGGCACTACGGCTTGCGGTGTGCGCCTCGATGGCGGCCGTTTGCTGAGTCACGCGAGCGTCCCGGTAGCGCTGCCGGGCCCTAGCCCTTGATCACCGCGGCCAACGCAGCCTTCGCCATTGCGTCCTGGACGGCAGCGTCCTCGCCGAGCGCGCTCGCGAGCGTCACGTCGAGGCCCGGGTGCGCGCGCCGAAGCGCGTCGACGAGCGCTGGCACGTCCCGCCGCACGTGCCCGCCGACGCCGAGGAACGCCGGCACCACGGTGATCGCGCGGCAGCCGCGTGCCATCAACGCGCGCGCGGCGCCGTCGAGGTCGGGGGTCATCAGCTCGAGGAAGGCGAGCGACACCGGCGTGCCGGGCGCGAGCGCCTCGAGGCGCTGCCGGATCGCCTCGAACGGCTCGGCCCAGGACGGATCGCGCGCGCCGTGCGCCAGCAGGATCACGCCGCGGGTCGCCATGCCGCGATTATAGAGAGCCCGGCCGGGGCGCCCCGACGGGCGCGGTATCCTTGGCCCGATGTCGATCCCGTTGTTCGGCCTGCCGCGCGACGCCCAGCGGGCGTGGATCGAGGCGCAGCTCAAGCGGTCGCCGCCGTTCCACGCGACCGGCATGAGCGACGGCTTCCGGATGCCCGGCCGCGAGGGTCGCGCGACGCCGGCCGCGGTGCTCGTTCCCATCGTCGACCGTGCCGACGGGCTGACGGTGCTCCTGACCCAGCGCAGCGAGGGTCTTCCCGACCATCCGGGCCAGATCTCCTTTCCGGGCGGGCGCGTCGAGCCCGCCGACGCCGATGCGGGCGACGCGGCATTGCGCGAGGCGACCGAGGAGATCGGCCTAGACCGCGCGCGCGTGAGCCTGCTCGGATCGCTCGCGAGCTACGACACGACGACCGGCTATCGCGTCACGCCGGTCGTGGGCTGGGTTGCGCCGCCGTTCGACGTCGCACCCGACCCGGTCGAGGTCGCCGACGTCTTCGAGGTGCCGCTCGCGTTCCTGCTCGATCCTGCGAACCAGCAGCGCCATTTCCGCATGCAGGGACTCGTGCGCCGCGACTTCTGGGCGATCCCGTACGGCGAGCGGTACATCTGGGGCGCCACCGCAGCGATGCTGATGATCCTCGATCGCACGCTGCGCGAGCCGATGCCCGAGCCGATCGCGGCCCCGAAGCGCGGCGCGCGCTGAACGTCCGGCATGGGGGACAGCGACGGCACCGCGCTGATCCTGCCCGGGGGCGGCGCCCGGGCCGCCTATCAGGTCGGGGCGCTGCGGGCGCTCGCGAAGCTCGTCAAGCGCGGCACCCCGCTGCCGTTCCCGATCCTGTGCGGCACCTCGGCGGGGGCGATCAACGCTGCCACGCTCGCGGTCCACGCGGACGATTTCCGGCGCGGCGTCGCGCGGCTCATGCGCTGGTGGCTTCGCGTGCAGGTGCGCGATGTCTACCGCGCCGACCTCGCGTCGCTGTCGCGCCACGGCATGCGCTGGCTCGCCGACGTGCTCGGCGGGCGGCCCGGCCCCGACAACGCCGCCGCGATGCTCGACAACTCGCCGCTCGGTCACCTGCTGCACGACGCCGTCGATTTCTCGCGCCTCGACGATCGCCTGCGCGACGGGACGCTGCATGCGCTGTCGGTCAACGCGACGAGCTACTCGACCGGTTTCGCGCTCACGTTCTTCGCCGGGCAGCCCGCGATCGCGCCGTGGCGCCGCATGCGTCGCGAGGGCCGGCGCACCGCGCTCGGCCACGAGCACCTGCTCGCGTCGACCGCCATCCCGTTCGTCTTCCCGGCCGTGAGCCTCGACGGCGACTGGTACATGGACGGCTCGGTCCGGATGCTGACGCCGCTTTCGCCCGCACTGCACCTGGGCGCCCGACGCATTGTCGTGATCGCTGTCGGCCAGTTCGCCGGCCAGCGCGCGCCGCCGGACGCGCATCCGGGCTACCCGTCGTTCGCGCAGACCGCGGGCCATGCGCTGTCGACGATCTTCCTCGACAACCTCGGGGCCGATCTCGAGCGGCTGCACCAGATCAACCGCCTCGCGAGCGCGTGCACGGCCGACGAGATCGGCAGGCGCGGGCTCAAGCTCGGGCACGTCGACGCGTTCGTGCTCGCGCCGTCGAAGGACATCGGCGAGACGGCGCTGCGCTTCGCTGCGCAGTTGCCGCTCGGGGTTCGCACGTTGCTGCGCGGCTTCGGCAGCACCCGCGGCACCGGCGCGAACCTGACCTCGTACCTGCTCTTCCAGCCCGGTTTCATCCGGGCACTGATCGCGCTCGGCTACGCCGACGCGATGGCCCGGCGCGAGGAGCTCGAGGCGTTCCTGGCCGGGAGCGCCCCCGCGTTCGTCCCGGTTTTACCTCCCGAGCTGGCTTGAGGCCGCGATACCACCCATGACGGCGGCATAGGGGCGGCACGGGTCCTCCCGTACAATCGACGCGCCCATGGCCGCCCTCTCGCTCACGCTTCCCAAGCTCGACGCGAAACCCGCGCATCCGCCGGAGACGCGGCTCGCCAAGGTCACGGCCTGGCTCGCCGAGATCGGCCAGCGGGAACCGGTCGGCGCCGCGCAGCTGATGGGAGACGCGCTCGCCGCGACCAACCGCGTCGACATGAGCGATTCGCGGCGCATGGAGCTCGCGGAGGCGTACTGGAACGCCGCGATGCAACTGTGGCCGCGCCTCGAGCGCACGGTGCTCGCGGCGCCGCACCCGCTGACCGGGCCGCCGCTCGAGGCCGCCAAGGCGTCGCTGACGCTCGCGCAGGAACTGTCGACCGCGTACAAGCACCTGCTCGCGCGCGAGGCCGGCAAGCGCATCTCGCTCGGCGGGTCGCGGCTCGCGAGCGCCTTGATCCACCGCTGCCTGCAGTGCTTCGCGCGCGTGCTCGCGTCGTCGTACCAGAGCTACTCGCCGGTACCGCCCAATACCTGGCTCGACGCGCACGCGGTGTATGCGTATGCGCGCGATCGCCACCTGCACCTCAACGCGATCCCGGGCGACGCGACCGAGGCGACGCCCGAGCGCATCTACGTGCAGGCGCTGCTGCTCGCGCTCTCGAATCCCTACGGCTTCCACCCGGGCCAGCTCGGCACCGTGCTGGGTTACCTGCAGACGCACACGCACTGGGCGAAGCTCACCGACGTCGCGCCGGTGCACCGCCTCGCGAAATCGGTCGCGATCGTGCCGGCCGGTCACGACTTCCCGCCGTTCTCGGCGAACAAGGGCGGCGCGATGGACGGCTCCCGCCTTTACCTGCTCACGTTCGACCTCGCGTTCCAGCTCCAGGAAGAGCTGCGCGCGCTCCAGGGCGGCGGCAAGGTCCCCGAGGGAACCGGGCGCGACGCGGAGTCGCGCCAGGCGTACGTCGCGCTCCTGAATCGCTTGCTGCGCCAATGGGCGATCCCGCCCGCGCGCCAGTTCAACCGCCTGCCGTCCCGCGCGCGCGTCGTGATGTGCGTCGGGTTCGGCGGCGCCTGGCAGTACAGCAAGGGCCGGCCGGCCGGCGTTTCGCCGCCGCTGCTGCCCGGCGGCCTGCCGCCGATGACGCATTGCCAGGTGATCAACCACACGCCGGCCGGCTACGCGCTGCGCCAGACCGACACGGCGCCCGCGTCGCTGCGCATCGGCGAGCTCGTGTCGCTGCGCGTCGAAGGCCGGCTGACGTTGCAGCTCGCCGTCGTGCGCTGGTTCCGCAACACGCTCAAGGGGACCGCGCTGGAGTTCGGGTGCGAGCTGCTCGCCGACCGCGCCGAAGCGGCGGCCGCCGCGGCCGAGGGCGGAGCGAATTCTGCGCTGGTGCCGGTCATCGTGTTGCCGGAGGACACCGACGCGGCGGGCACGCCGCCGCAAGTCGTCGTGCCCGCGGGCCACTTCCAGCTCGAGCAGGCGGTCTCGCTGCATCGCGGCGCGCGTATCGGCATCGCGGTGCTGACCAAGCTCGTCGACCAGGGCCCCGGATACGAGATCCACGAGTTCGTGCCGGTCGAGTGAGCGGGCCTTCCTCGTTCGCGCGCGGCACGATCGCGGGGCTCTTCGCGCTTTGCGCGCTCGAAGTCCTATGGGAGACGCTGCTCGCGCCGGCGCGGCCCGGCAGCGGCTGGCTCGCGCTCAAGGCGCTTCCGCTCGCGTTACTGCTTCCCGGGACGATGCGCGGCGCGCGCAAGGCGCGCCAATGGCTCGTGCTGTTGCTGCCGTTCTACGCGGCGGAAGGCATCGTGCGCGCATGGAGCGAATCCGGCCGTGGCGCGATCGTCGCGACCGCCGCCGCACTCCTGGCTACCGCGACATTCGCATGCGCGCTCGCGTGGTTTCGCGGCGAGCGCCGCCCTTAGCCGCGCGGCCCGACTTCCGGCGGCTTGACCGCGTGCGTGCCGCGCAGCCCCGACGGCAGCGGGAAGACGACGCGCTCGACCGTCCCGTCGAGCTCCGTGACGCCGCGCGCGCCGAGGGCTCGCAGCCGGTCGATCACCTCGCGCACCAGCACCTCGGGCGCGGACGCGCCAGCGGTCACGCCGACGCGCCGCTTGCCTTCGATCCAGGCGGGGACGAGCTCGGCCGCGGTGTCGATCATGTATGACGGCACGCCGCGATTCGCGGCGACTTCGCGCAGGCGATTCGAGTTCGAGCTGTTCGGGCTGCCCACGACGATGACGACGTCGACCGCGGGCGCAAGCACCTTGACCGCGTCCTGGCGGTTCTGCGTCGCGTAGCAGATGTCGTCCTTCTTCGGGCCGATGATCGACGGGAAGCGCCGCTTCAGCGCCTCCACGACGGCGGCCGCATCGTCGACCGATAGCGTCGTCTGGGTCACGTAGGCGAGGCGCGCGGGATCGTCGACGACCAGGCACTCGACGTCCGCGACCGATTCGACCAGGTAGACGCCGCCGTCCAGCTGGCCCATCGTCCCCTCGACCTCGGGATGCCCGCGGTGGCCGATCATCACGATATCGCGCCCGTGCTCGTGCATCTTCGCGATCTCGACGTGCACCTTGGTGACCAGCGGGCAGGTCGCGTCGAAGACGGTCAGGCCGCGCGCGTCCGCCTCGGCGCGCACCGCCTTGCTCACTCCGTGCGCCGAAAACACCACCGTCGCGCCGCGCGGCACGTCGTCGAGCTCGTCGACGAAGATCGCGCCCTTGCGCTTCAGGTCGTCGACGACGGTGCGGTTGTGCACGACCTCGTGGCGCACGTAGATCGGCGCCCCGTACTGCGCGAGCGCGTGCTCGACGATGGCGATCGCACGGTCGACGCCGGCGCAGAAGCCGCGCGGATTGGCGAGCAGGACGTCCATCGAATCGTTCATGGCGCGGCGGGCGCGTCGGCGTGACGCTGCCGGAAGCTGTCGAGGATCAACAGGCCTGCGCCGATCGTGATGCCGCTGTCGGCGACGTTGAACGCCGGGAACGTCCAGCCGCGCCAGTGCACGAGCACGAAGTCGGTGACGTGGCCGAGCCACAGCCGGTCGATCAGGTTGCCGATCGCCCCGCCCAGGATCAGCGCGAGACCCCACAGGTACATGCGGCTCCCGCCCTTGTGGATC
>DATBSV010000025.1:0-9295 GCA_036559685.1 Casimicrobiaceae bacterium | reverse complement strand
GTGAAGACCTTGTAGCTGTTGAGCTCGCCGAGCTTGATCGGCTGGGCGAAGGCCGGCGTCGCGAGCACGGCGAGCAGGGCGGCAAGGGCAAGTCGGCGCATGGCTGGAACTATCCTTATGACCCGTCGCTCCATGTCGCGCTGGGAGCGGAAGGTAGAATTATACGTTTTGGCGTCGCGCACGCGCGTTTTGACACGGACTTCCCGATTTGTCGATGCTACGACTTTCTCACGGCCTTGAGTTCGCCGACCTCTACACCACCGCCGGGGTGGAGGCCGTCGATCGCCTGTTCGCTACGCAACTCGCGCTGGCGGACGCACCGCTCGCGGAGCGGCTGGCCGAGGCACGGCGCGCGCCCGACGCGCTCGGCACGAAAGCCGAGGGCGACCTGATGATCGACGTCGCCCCGCACGTCGAGGACTTCCTCGCGACGCTGTTCGGCATCGAGGACGAGGTGCGCGCGCTCGAGGCCGCGCACCACGCGCTCGCGCCGCTCTACGCCGTCAAGCGCCAGTTCGTGCAGCGCAAGGCGATGACCGCGCACAAGGCCGACGCTGCCGCGACGTTCGACGCGGCAGCGCTGCGCTCGGCGCTCGAGGCGCGCATCGGCGCGCCGATCGTCGGGCGCCGTCACGAGGTGGCGTTCGCCGACGCCGTCACCGCGTGGCTCAAGGACGAAACCGCCAACGCCGAGTCGCTCGACCTCGCGATGCGCTACGCCGCGTGGGCTGCGCACACGCCCGCGGGCCGCAGCACGCACCGCGACGGCGTGCTGTTCCGCGCGCCGCGCAAGCTCGATCCGATGAAGCTCGTGCCGATCGTGCCGGTGAAGCACGCGGGCGTCACGGCGTTCACGCTCGACGAACATCATCACCGCGAGCGCGCCGGCTTCGCGCTCACCGACCCGGGCACCGACCTGATCGGCGGCCTCGACCAGGCCCACTACTGCATCTTCTGCCACGAGCAGGGCAAGGACTCGTGCTCGCGTGGCCTGTTCGAGAAGAAGCCCGCCGACGGCGTGCCGCTCGAGAACCCGTTCAAGAAGAGCCCGTTCGGCGTGACGCTCGCCGGCTGCCCGCTGGAGGAGCGCATCTCCGAGTTCCACAAGCTGCGCGCGGAAGGCTGGGCGATCGGCGCGCTCGCGACGATCTGCGTCGACAACCCGATGGCGGCGGCGACCGGCCACCGGATCTGCAACGACTGCATGAAGTCGTGCATCTACCAGAAGCAGGATCCGGTCGACATCCCGCAATCCGAGACGCGCGTGCTGAAGGACGTGCTCGCGCTGCCCTGGGGCTTCGAGATCTATTCGCTCCTCACGCGCTGGAACCCGCTCGACCTGCGCCGGCCCACGCCGCGGCGTTCGTCGGGTAAGCGCGTGCTGATCGTCGGCATGGGACCGGCCGGCTTCACGCTGGCGCATCACCTGATGAACGACGGCCACACGATCGTCGCAATCGACGGGCTCAAGATCGAGCCGCTCGAGCCGGCGTTGTCGGGCGTGACGTCGAAAGGCGGGCGCGTGCCGTTCGAGCCGGTGCGCGACTTCGCGACACTGGACGAGCCGCTCGACGATCGCGTGATGGCCGGCTTCGGCGGGGTCGCCGAGTACGGCATCACGGTGCGCTGGGACAAGAACTTCCTGAAGGTCATTCGCCTGCTGCTCGAGCGGCGCGCGCAGTTCGCGCTCTACGGCGGCGTGCGCTTCGGCGGGACGGTGACGGCCGAGGACGCGTTCGCGCTGGGCTTCGACCACATCGCGCTCGCTGCCGGCGCGGGGCGCCCGACGGTGCTCGAGCTTCCGAACGGCCTCGCGACCGGCGTGCGCACGGCGTCGGACTTCCTGATGGCGCTGCAGCTCACCGGCGCCGCCAAGGCCGACTCGCTCGCGAACATGCAGGTGCGGTTGCCCGTGGTCGTCGTCGGCGGCGGCCTCACAGCGATCGACACGGCGACCGAGTCGCTGGCCTACTACCCGGTGCAGGTCGAGAAATTCCTGTCGCGCTACGAGCAGCTCGCGCGCGAGCACGGCCGCGACACCGTCGAGAGCACCTGGACCGCGCAGGAGCGCGAAATCGCGACCGAGTACCTGACGCATGCGCGGGCGATCCGCACCGAGCGCGAGGCTGCGTTGCGCGACGGGCGCGCACCGCGCGTCGTGAAGCTGCTGCAATCGTGGGGCGGCGCGACGATCGCGTATCGGCGCCTGCTGGTCGACAGCCCGTCGTACACGCTCAACCACGAGGAGGTCGAGAAGGCGCTGGAGGAAGGCATCCTGTTCTCGGAGGGGCTCACGCCGCTCGCGATCGAGGTCGACGCGCACGGTCATGCTTCGGGGCTCAAGGTGTCGGCGCACCACAACGACGGCGACGGCGTGTGGCACGAGTACGCGCGCACGACGCTGCCGGCGCGCACGATCCTGATCGCGGCCGGCACCCAGCCCAACACCGTGCTGGCGCGCGAGGACGACGAGCACTTCCTGGTCGACGGCAAGTATTTCCGCCTGCTCGACGAGGACGGACGCATCGTCAAGCCGGTGCGCGGCCTCGCCAAGCCGGCGAAACCATCCGTGCTGACGTCGATCCGCGACGACGGGCGCTCGACCAGCTTCTTCGGCGATCTGCACCCGTCGTTCCACGGCAACGTCGTCAAGGCGATGGCGAGCGCGAAGCAGGGCTACCCGATCGTGTCGCGCATGCTCGCTCGTGTCCGTCCCGCGTCGGTCGCGCCCGACGGCGAGTTCTTCGGCAAGCTCGACTACGAGCTCCGCGCAACCGTCGATTATGTCGAGCGGTTGACGCCGACGATCGTCGAGGTCGTGGTGCGCGCGCCGGCCGCGGCGCGCAACTTCCGACCGGGCCAGTTCTACCGGCTGCAGAACTTCGACACGCAGGCGCCGTTGCGCCGCGGCACCCGCATGACGATGGAAGGCCTCGCGCTGACCGGCGCGTGGGTCGACAAGGACAAAGGCCTCGTCTCGACGATCGTGCTCGAGATGGGCGGTTCGTCGGACCTGTGCGTGTCGCTCAAGCCCGGTGAGCCGGTCGTGCTGATGGGCCCCACCGGAACGCCCACCGAGATCGAGCCCGGGGAGACGGTCGTGCTCGTCGGCGGAGGCCTTGGAAACGCCGTGCTGTTCTCGATCGGCCAGGCGTTCCGCGCGGCGGGATCAAGGGTCCTGTACTTCGCCGGGTACAAGAAAATGATCGATCGCTACAAGGTCGCGGACATCGAGGCGGCGGCCGACGTCGTCGTCTGGTGCAGCGACGAGGCGCCGGGCTTCGCGCCGAACCGTCCTCAGGATCGCGCGTTCGTCGGCAACATCGTGCAGGCGATGAAGGCCTACGCAAGCGATGAACTCGGCGCGCAAGCAATCCCGTTCGCCGGCGCGGATCGCATCATCGCGATCGGCTCCGACAGGATGATGGCGGCCGTCGCGGCCGCGCGTCACACCGTGCTCGCGCCGTTCATGAAGGCGGACCATACGGCGATCGGCTCGATCAACTCGCCGATGCAATGCATGATGAAAGAGATCTGCGCGCAGTGCCTGCAGCCTCAGCGCGATCCGGTCACCGGTAAGACGAGCTACGTGTTCAGCTGCTTCAACCAGGACCAGCCACTCGACCGCGTCGATTTCCCGGCGCTCGACGCGCGCTTGAAGCAGAACGCCGTGCAGGAGAAGCTGACCGCACAGTGGGTGGCGCTTTGCGGTAACGCGCGGGACGTTCAAGAAGCCGCCGACTGACGCTGTTGTCGGCGCCGCACCGACAGCCGCACGTCGAACGTCCCGCGATCCTCGGGGTCGAACCCCCTTCGTCCCGGGAATCCCATGAATGTCCTAAGAATTATTCGGTACGTGCTTGCCGCTGTCGTGACGATGGCCGCAGGCATCGCACTCGCTGGCCCATGGACGCCTGTCGGCCCCGCCGATGCGCTTGATCCCATCATCGCGACGCACCCGGATGCCGGGGCGCAGGCCCTGATCGTCGCGGGCGTGCCGAGCGGCCGGACGACGTATTTCACGTCCAGCAACGGATTCCTCTGGGAACCGCACGCGCGCCCGGGAGGCGGGGGCACGCCGTTCCTCGCGGGAACGCCGACCATCGTCTACCTCGCCGACATCGGCCTGGTCCAGCGCAGCAACGACCAGGGACGCGTGTTCTTTCCCATCACGCTTCCAGTCCCGCCTTCGGGCTCCCTTTATGCGCTCGGCGGCGTGAACCCGTCGAATCCGGACGAGCTGGTCGCATGGGCGGGCACGACGGTCTCGCAATCGCTCGACGGCGGCGCGACCTGGGCATCCAGCCCGGCGCCCGGCCCCATCGGGTCGCTCGTCGTCGACTGGGGGACGCGGCGCATTTACGCCAACCTCGGCCAGCTCATCGGCTTCCGGCCGCTGGACGCTCCGGCGGCGTGGGGCGTGGGCGGCGGACAGTCGAGCCTGCACATCGCGGGACATGGCGTCGTGCTGTCGCAAAGTCCGGCGGGCGGCATCTTTCGTTCGATTGACGGCGGCGCCTTCTACACGCCCGTCGGCGAGACGCTCGGTCCCCTCGATCCGCTCTGTGCGTTCGCGTTCTCGCGCGCGCCAGCGACGCGTGTCCATGCGCTCGAGTGCAGCACCGGACGCCTGCTGCGCAGCGACGACGATGGCGCGACGTGGGCGTTCGCGGCCAGCGTGCCGCTCGAGTACGACCCGCTCGGCTCGCTCGCCGTCGACGCCGCCAATGCCGACCGCATTTACGTCGGATCCCGCAAAGGCGTATTCCTGAGCGTCGACGGCGGGGCGACGGTCAACCTGCTGTCGCGCAACAACACCGCGCCTGGCTCCGAGCGCGAGCTCATTCTCGATGGGCTCGACTCCGCGCGGCAATGGGTGTCGGGAGTGACGGAGGGGTACTTCCGAACGATTGACGGCGGCGCGAACTGGGCGTTCGTCGACAGCGCGTTTCGGCCGATCGCGGCGAGCCGCGATCGCACCGCGACGCTGTTCGGCTTTTCCGGTGAAGGGGGCTTCCAATTCAATCGAACCTTCGCCGTGAGCACCGATGGAGGAACGGCCTGGACCGAGAAGTTCGTCCGACCCCCGTCGACCACGTTTGGCCCGGTTGCCTACGGGCGGGCGCTGGGCGAGGTGTATTTGAACGTGACGCGGCGCGGTGGCGGAACGATCCCGTCGGTTCGTGAGGTGAACGTGTCGGTCGACGACGGCGAGAACTGGTCGTCACGCTTCGCGCCGCCGATCTGGGTCAACGCAATGGCGGCGACCCAGGTCGGATCGGCGGCGCTGTACGCGGGCGGCGAGCCGCTCGATGCCGGTGCCCCGCAGCTCTTCCGCACCACGGACGGCGCCGTCACCTGGCAGCCCGTCGCCACGTTTTCCGCGCCGCTCTCGTCGTTCGGCGGGACGTTCGGAAACACGCTCACGGCCTTGGCGATCGATCGCAACAATCCGCTGCGGCTCTACGCCGGCTTCGCTTTTCCCGACTACATGATGCGCAGCGAGGATGGCGGGGCGACGTGGACGCGCATCACGAGTGGTCTCGGCGCGGGGCCCGTCACGTCGATCGCGTTCGATGCCGTGAGTGCGAGCACGCTCTACGTATCACAGTCCGGTTCGGGTGTTTTCCGCAGCACCGATCTCGGGGCGACGTGGAATGCGATGGACGCTGGTTTGGGCGATGAGGTTGTCTCGAAGGTCCAGGCGGATACGTTCACGGCGGATCGGCTGTACGCGTCCACCGGATCCGGCGCCTACCGCACCGATCTGTCGACTGGCGTTCCTGCAGGCTGGCGCCGCGCGATCGAGTTCTATCACGCGCAGTTCAACCACTATTTCGTGTCCGCCGACAACGACGAGGTCGCCGGCCTCGACGCCGGCGTGTTCCAGGGCTGGTCGCGCACCGGCGAGGCGTTCCGCGTGACGGAGGCGACGACGCCGGGCAGCGAGCCGGTGTGCCGTTTCTTCAGCACGGGCTTCGCGCCGCTGTCGACGCACTTCTACACGCCGTATCCGCAGGAGTGCGAAGGTCTCAAGACCAATCCGGCGTGGTTCTACGAGCGCATCGCGTTCGGGCTGATGCTGCCCGACGCGCCGCCGTCGCGTGGGTGCCGCGCAGGAACGCGAGCGCTGTATCGGCTCTGGAATCGCAACTTGGATGGCGCGCCGAACCACCGGTACACGACGAATCCCTTTACATTCGGCACGATGCAGAACCAGGGCTGGCTATACGAAGGCGAGTTCCCGACGCGCGTGTTCGCTTGCGTGCCGTACTGACGCGCGGGCTCGCGCTGCTCGCCCTGGCGGCGTCGCTCGCGCACGCCGGGCCGTGGACGCCGTACGGCGTCGCCAACGGCGGGCGCTTCGTTTCGACGCATCCGACGCTCGGCGGCTACGCGATGATCGCCGCGCCGCTCGAGGAACGCTCCACGTTCGTCACCCCGGACAGCGGGGCGCACTGGACTGGTAATCCGTGGCCCGTCGGCGCGGCCGGCCGTCCCTGGCTCTCGGGGACCGTCGCATGGATGTCGACCGGCACCCAGCTCCTTCGCTCGTACGACCAAGGGCGCTCGTGGGCGGTCATCCGCGGCTTGTGGAGCATCGCCGGCGTCAATCCCGCGAACGCCGACGAGATTGTGGAGGCCCACCAGTCCTACGTCCTGCACAGCACGGACGCGGGCGCCACATGGGTCTGGTATTACGGGACCCTCCAGATCGATCAAGCCGCGATCGATTGGTCGACACGCACCTTGTACGCGGTGTCGGAGGGCAGCGCGATCCTGCGCCGATCGGTCGACAGCGCGGGCGACTGGCAGAGCACGCCGGCCAACGCGGAACGCGTCGCCGCGGGCAAAGGCATCGTCCTGTACTCGTCGCCTGGCGGAGCGCTCTTCCGTTCCACGAACCAGGGCGCGACGTTCACGCCGGTCGCGCAGGCGCGCGGCGCCGACCCTCGTTTCTACGATTTCGCGTTCGCGGCGTCGAGTCCACGCCTCTACGCACTCGACGGCATCGGGGTGATGCGCAGCGACGACGGAGGCGCGACATGGACGCCCGGGGCCGCGGTGACCGGCGTCGATTCGTCGAGCGCCAACATCGCGGTCGACGCGGCAACTCCGGACCTCGTGTACGTCACGTCTTCCCGTGGCGTGCTCGCCAGCGTCGACGGAGGAGCCACGTTCGCTCAGCTCGACCGCGCGTCCGGCGCACCGGGTCGTTCGCGTTCCGTCGCATTCGACGCGGCCGATCCCATGCGCCAATGGTTGGTCTTGCCGTACCTCGACGTCGGGGACGCGCTGCTCGAGCGCTCGGTGGACGGCGGCGCGACGTGGGCGACGCTCGACACCCCCTTCGTGTTCCCGCTCGCGTCGAGCCGGCAGCGCCCGAACACGCTCTTCGGCTGGAGCGGGCTGTTCGCCGTGAGCTCCGACGGTGGCGGGACCTGGTCGACGACGTTCTCCCCCTCTGCGCTGAATTTCGCCGCTTTCGCGCAAGGGGGCACACCGGGCGTGCTGGTTCTCGCCGGCAACGAGTCTGGAACGCCGCGGCTATACGTGTCGGTCAACGACGGCCAGAGCTTTTCCGAGCGCGCCTCGCCGCCGATAGGCGTACTCGCGATGGCCGTCGCCCCGTCGTCGTCGGCGACGATCTACGCGGGCGGCATTGACTACGACGGGGACATCCTGTGGCGCTCGACCGACGGCGCCGCGTCCTGGCAACCGATCGGCCGTTTCCCGCCGAAGATCCTGGGCTGGCAGGCAAACCAGGTCTACGCACTCGCCGTCGATCCGCGCGATCCCGCGCGCGTCTACGTCGGGCTCGTCTATCCAGACAACCTGATGCGCAGCGACGACGCCGGAGCGACGTGGACGCGCGTGACGAAGGGCCTCGGCGCGGGTGCGGTGACCTCGATCGCGATCGATCCGGCGAATCCCGACACGCTCTACGCCGCCGTGTATCTGTCCGGTGTCTTCCGAAGCACCGATCGCGGTGCGACATGGACCGCCCTCGATGCGGGTCTTCGAGACGATGCCGTGCGCCAGGTCGCGCTCGATCCGTTCCGCCCAGGACGCGTGTACGCCGCGACCAACAGCGGCATCTACAAGGTCGACCTCGGTAGTGAGCTGCCGGCGGGCCGCCGCCGGGCGGTCGAGTTCTACCACGCGGCGTTCAATCACTATTTCGTGTCCGCGGACCTCGACGAGATCATCGGGCTCGACGACGGCGTATTCCAAGGGTGGCAGCGCACGAATTACGGGATGCGCGTCGCGGAACCGCAGTCGCCCGGCAATCTGCCGACTTGCCGGTTCTTCGGCGTCGGCTTCGGCGCGCTGTCGTCGCATTTCTACACGCCGTATCCGGCGGAGTGCGAAGGACTCAAGACCAATCCGGCGTGGCTCTACGAAAAGATCGCCTTCGGTCTCGCGTTGCCCAATCCGACCCACCACGGATGCGCGCCTGACACGCGTCCGCTTTTCCGTGCTTGGAATCGCAATTCCGGCGGCGCGCCCAACCATCGGTACACAACGAACCCGCTGCTCCTCGACGCGATGATTGATTTCGGCTGGATCTTCGAAGGCGACCTGCCGACCCGCGTGTTCGCCTGCGTTCCGGTCGAGTGAAGACCGCCTGTTTCTTCGAGTACACCGGACCCGGCCGCATCTCGGTCGCGCGCTTCCCGCCGCGCGGCACGCCGGCCGGCTTCCGCGTCTACCGCGCGCTCGCTCCCGGGCCGTGGTTCAAGTCGGTGTCCGAGGCCGAGTACCGCAAGCGCTACGCGGCGCAGCTCGCGGCGCTCGATCCGCAACGGACGTATCAGGATCTCGTTACGCTCGCGGCGCACGACGATCCGGTCCTGCTCTGCTGGGAGCGCAAGGCCGACCTCGAGGCCGGCCGGGTGTTCTGCCATCGCCGCATCGTCGCCGAATGGCTGGGGAGCACCCTGGGCATCGACGTGCCGGAGCGTTGACGAGCCAACGGACTGTCACAAGTGTCACAAAAGGTCATCCGGTAGCGTCGCGGACCCGGGGGCGCCTCCAGCGCCCCGGGTCAACCAAGTGCAGTCGTCGGCCATCCGGGCCGGCGACATATGGTTATTCGTCCCCGCCATTACGACGTTCGTCGGTTACAGGCCGCCCGTCCTGGAAATCCGACGTCGGCGACGGTGCCGCGTTGCGGCTGGCATGGATCTGGCTTGTTTAACGGCCATTACCAAACCCGGGCCTAACATCAACGGAAAATCAAAGGGTTGCACAGTCTCGCCGAAAAGCGACCCCGAATTTTCGCCGCTGATTC
>DATBSV010000024.1:0-22771 GCA_036559685.1 Casimicrobiaceae bacterium | reverse complement strand
TCGTAGTCGTGCGCCTTGAACTCGAACGCGTGGCCCGTGCGCGCCGCGCGCTGCGCGTAGAGGTTCAGGAGCTCCGCGGCGGTGTCGTGCGCCTTCTGGGCGGCGCGCCGCTTCGCCTTCTCCCACTGGCCGCTGCCGAGCTCGTGCAGCGGCGCGCTCTCGGGCGACGCGCCGCTGTAGCGCGAGATCTGGTGCAGGCCCGACACCGGCACGTAGAGCTTCGCGTCGTTCGCATAGACGAGCTCGAGGAACTCGGAAGGGCCGTCCCCGAGGTCGAGGTGCGTGAGGCCGAGGTAGCGGCCGATGCCGTGCTGCTCGTGCACGACCGGGTCGCCGACGCGCACCTCCGAGAGGTCGCGCACCATCGCATCGACGTTCGAGCGGCGGCCGGTGTCGCGCGGGCCGCGCCGCACCGCGCCGGCGTAGAGCTCGGCCTCGGTGACGAACGCGATGCGGGTGGCGCGCCACGCGAACCCCACGTGCAGCGGCGACGTCACCAGCGCATGCGGGTGATCGCCGGCCGCGAACGACGCGAAGTCGTCGAGGGCCGGCAGCTTGAGACCGTATTCAGCAAAGTACTGTTGCATCGTCTCGCGCCGGCCCGCGCTCTCGGCGCAGACCAGGACGCGCACATCGGGGGTGGCGACGAGGCGCTTCAGCGCGGCGAGAGGGTCGTTGGCGCGGCGATCGACGGCGACGTCGGGCAGCAGTACCGTCGGGGCGTCCGGGGCGAACGCGGCGTTGGGATCCGGCTTCGGCAGCTCGACGCGCGCGAACGGCTTGAGCCGGCCGGCGAACTCGTCGGGCGGCGTCGCGATCTCGCGCGGCGCGAGCAGCGGCCGCGCCTTGTCGCCGCGCAGCAGCCGATAGCGCGCCTCGGCCTCGGCGAAGAAGCGCGCCGCCGCGGCGTGCACGTCGCCGTGCAGCGCGACGACCGCGTTCGCGGGCAGGTAGTCGGCGAGCGTCGCCGTGGCGTCGAAGAACAACGGCAGGTAGTACTCGATGCCGCCGGTGTAGACGCCGTTGCTAACGTCCTTGTACAGCGCCGAGCGCGACGGATCGCCTTCGAACACCTCGCGGAAGCGCGTGCGGAAGCGCGTGCGGCCCTCGTCGTCCTGCGGGAACTCGCGTGCGGGCAACAGGCGGATCTCGGGAACGGGGTAGACGGTGCGCTGCGTGTCCGCGTCGAACGTCTTGATGCCTTCGAGCTCGTCGCCGAAGAGATCGAGGCGGTAGGGCAGCGCGGCGCCCATCGGGAACAGGTCGATCAGCCCGCCGCGCACCGAGAATTCGCCGGGCGAGACGACCTGCGTGACGTGCGCGTAGCCGGCCAGCGCGAGCTGGGCGCGCAGCTTGTCGACGTCGAGTCGCTGGCCCTGCCTCAGGAAGAACGCGCGCGCCGCGAGGAACGAAGGCGGCGGCAGGCGCAGCATCGCCGTCGAGACCGCGGTGACCACGACGCGCGCCTCGCGCTGCGCGAGCCGGTAGAGCGTCGCGAGGCGCGACGAGATCAGGTCCTCGTGTGGCGAGATCGGATCGTAGGCCAGCGTCTCCCAGTCGGGAAAGAACGCGACATCGACGCCGGGCGCGAACCATGGGATTTCGTCCGCGAGTCGCTGCGCGGCGAGCGCGTCGGCGGCGAGCACGGCGAGCGGGCGTCCCGCCTGCACGCAGTCGCGCGCGAGCTGCGCCAACGCGAGCGCATCGGCGGAACCCGCGAGCGCGGGCAGCGCAGCGCGCTGCCCATCGGCAGGGATCGGCGGAGCGACTCGGGGCAGCGTCGCGACCGAAGTTGTCGCGACTGCGGCGGAAGCGTCAGGCGCGTTCATCTTCGACGACGTGCGGGCGGCGTGCGGCATTCGCAATGCCCGGTCGATTATACGTGCGACAATCCGGCGCGATGGAACGTCCCGCCAGCGACGCGCCGACCGCGCGCGGCCGCTTCCACGCCTCGCCCTATCTGCTCCTGTCGCTGACGCCGCTGTTCTGGGCCGCGAACTGGGTGGTCGGACGCAGCCTCCACCACGACATCCCGCCGATGGGGATGACGTTCTTCCGCTGGCTCTTCGCGATCGCGATCCTCGCGCCGTTCGCGCTGCCGCACGTGCGCCGCGACTGGCCGCTCGTGATGCGCCACTGGCGCATCCTGCTCGTGCTGGGCGCGATCGGGATCGGCACGCACAACGCGCTCGCCTATCTCGGCCTCAACTTCACGACCGCCACGAACGGCGTCATCCTCAACTCGTTCATCCCGGTGATGATCGTGGCGATCGCGTGGATCTTCCTGCGCGAGCGGCTGAAGCCCGTCCAGGTCCTGGGTGTCGCGATCTCGCTCGCCGGCGTGCTGGCGATCCTGTCGCAAGGCTCGCTCGCGCTGCTGCTCGCGTTCCGGCTCAACGCCGGCGATCTCTTCGTGATCCTGTCGATGCTGATGTGGTCGGTCTACACGATCGCGCTGCGCTGGCGCCCGGCGGGGCTGCACCCGCTGTCGTTTCTGCTCGTGCTCGCGGTGATCGGCGACGCGTGCGTGCTGCCGATGTGGCTCGGCGAGATGACGCTGGGCCATTTCATCGTGTGGACGTGGCACGGCGTCGCCGCGCTCCTTGCGGTCGCGCTATTCAGCTCCGTGCTCGCCTACATCTTCTGGAACCGCGGCGTCGAGGAGGTCGGCGCGCCGGTCGCCGGGCTGTTCGTGCACCTGATGCCGGTCTACGGCGTCATTCTCGCGTGGATGTTCCTCGGCGAGACGCTCGTCGCGTACCACCTGGCCGGCATCGCGCTGATCCTCGCGGGGATCGCGATCACTAGCAAGGGCGGAAAAGACAGATCGTAGACCCGATCGCTGTTTGTCAGCGCCCGTAGCGGTCGTCGAACCGCTCGATGTCATCCTCGCCGAGGTAGTCGCCGAGCTGGACCTCGACGACGACCAGCGGCGTCTCGCCGGCGTTCTCGAGGCGGTGCAGCGTGCCGGCCGGCACGAACGTCGACTCGTCGCGCGCCACGTCGAAGGTCTCGCCGCCGCGCGTGACGCGTGCGGTGCCCTGCACGACGACCCAGTGCTCGCTGCGGCGCGCATGGCGCTGGAGCGATAGCGCTTGCCCCGGCGACACCTCGATGCGCTTGATCTTGAACTGCGGCGCCTCGAGCAGCACGGTGTACGCGCCCCACGGGCGCGCGACGGTGCGATGCGTGCGCCACGACTCGTGGCCCAGCGTTCGCAGCGCGGCGACGACGTCCTTGACCTGCTGCAGGTGGTCGCGGTGCGCGACCAGCGTCGCGTCGGCGGTGTCGATGATCACGAGGTCGCGCACGCCGACGGTCGCGACGATGCGGTCCTCGGCGTGGATCATCGTGTCGCTCGTGTCGATCGCCACGCTCTGCCCCTGCCGCCGGTTGCCCTCGGCGTCGGGCGCGACGAGGTCCCCCACCGCCTGCCAGGAGCCGACGTCGGTCCAGTCGAACGCGGCGCGCACCGCCACGACGTCGCCCGATTTCTCCATCACCGCGTAGTCGATCGAGACGTCGGGCATCGCGTCGAACGCGACCGCGTCGATGTCGATGCGCGTCGCCTTCGGGTCGCCGCCCGCCGGCCGCAGCGCGCGACGCGCGGCCTGCGCGATGCCTGGCGCGTGTTTGTCGAGCGCCGCGAGGATCGCGCGCGGCGTGAAGCAGAACATGCCGGCGTTCCACAGGTGGCGTCCCGACACGGCATATCGCTCGGCGTCGGCGCGCGGCGGCTTCTCGATGAAGCGATCGACCGCGACGACCGCCGGCGCGCCGGTACCGAGCGTCGCCCCGCCCTCGAGCCAGCCGTAGCCGGTCTCCGCGCGCGTCGGCACGATGCCGAACGTGCAGAGGCGGCCGCGTCGGGCCTCGTCCGCCGCGCGTGTGACCGCCGCGACGAACGCGCCGGTGTCGCGGATCAGGTGGTCGGCGGGGAGCACGAGCAGCGGCACGTCCTCGCCGACATGTTCCGCGGCCCAGACGGCGCCGAGCGCGATCGCTGGCGCGGTGTTGCGGCCGAACGGCTCCAGCAGGAACACCGCGCGCTCGGTGCCGCCGAGCTCGGCGTAAACGTCGCGCGTCGCGAAGTAGTGCTCGTCGCGCGTGACCGTGACCATCGGCCCGCCCCCGCTGACCGCGGCGGCGCGCGCGACGGTCTTGGCGAGCAGCGTCCCGCCGTCAGGCAGGCGCATGAACGGCTTGGGGGCGTTGGCGCGCGAAAGCGGCCAGAGGCGGGTGCCCGACCCTCCCGAGAGGATCAGCGGCACGACGGTGGGAGCGGGCATCGGCGGAGGGCAGCGGACCGGCCGCTACTCTAGCAAGACCCCCGTCCACCCCTCCCCAAAGGGACCCTTCTGCCTGTCGGCGGTTGTAGGACAATGACCGACAAGGGTATGGTAGCCACGCCGATCAATGGGGCAGTCGGTGACCCGTAGGATGGCCTGCATTGCGACGTCCCCGCAAAGAGGCCTTCATGAATGCATTCGAAGCGGATGGCCTGTCCCTGACAGACCCGTCCGCCGCGTCCCCGTTCGACAAGGTCGTCGACATCGGCATGATCGCCCGCACGCGCGCAGCTTCGCGTCCGGCGGTCGGCAGGTTCGGTCAGCTGTACGGAGGCTCCTCCGCGATGCTCGCGGTGTATTCGATGATCGAGAAGGTCGCGCCGACCGACGCGACGGTCCTCGTGACCGGCGAGTCCGGCTGCGGCAAGGAGCTCGTCGCGCGCTCGATCCACGACCTGTCGGACCGCCGCCGCGGCCCGTTCGTGGCGATCAACTGCGGCGCGCTGCCCGCGAACCTGATCGAGGCTGAGCTCTTCGGCTACGAGAAAGGCAGCTTCACCGGCGCCAACCGCCAGCACGCCGGTTGCTTCGAGCGTGCGGCCGGAGGCACGCTGTTCCTCGACGAGATCACCGAGATGCCGCCCGAGATGCAGGTGCGCCTGCTGCGCGTGCTCGAGACCGGGCGCGTCGTGCGCATCGGCGGCGACCGCGAGGTCGGCACCGACGTGCGCATCATCGCGGCGACCAACCGCGACCCGCACACGGCCGCGCGCGACGGCATCCTGCGCGAGGACCTGATGTACCGGCTCGCCGTGTTCCCGATCCCGCTGCCGCCGCTGCGCGACCGCGACGGCGACGCCGAGCTGATCGCCGAGCACTTCCTGCGCGAGTTCAACGACGAGGCGGGCACCGAGAAGCGCTACTCGCGCGCAGCGCGCGATGCGATCCGGTCGCACCGCTGGCCCGGCAACGTGCGCGAGCTGCGCAACGCGATCCACCGCGCGTTCATCCTCGCCGACGACGTCGTCGAGCTGAACGTGGGCGCGCTCGCGGGCGCGGCGCCGATCGGCGACCGCATCGAGTTCGTGATCGGCACGCCGCTCGCGGAGCTGGAGCGCCGCGCGCTGCTGGCCACGCTCGACCATTGCGACGGCAACAAGCGCAAATGCGCCGAGATGCTGGGCGTGAGCCTCAAGACCCTCTACAACCGTCTGTCCGCCTACCAGGCGCAGGCGATCCGGGCGCTGCCGCAATGACGCGGCGCGCCGATCAACCGGCCTGTCCATCGGCCCCAAAGCGAGCCCAATCATGATCCGGATCCTGATCGCCGACGACCATGCGATCGTACGTGCCGGCTTGAAGCAGTTCGTCGCCGACCAGGCCGATATGTCGGTCGCGGGCGAGGCGGCAACCGGCGCTGAGACTGTGTCGCTCGTCCGCAACGAAGCCTACGACGTCGTCCTGCTCGACATCTCGATGCCCGATCGCAACGGCGTCGACACGTTGAAGCAGCTGAAGCAGATCCGCCCCGAGATGCCCGTGCTGATGCTCTCGGCGCACGCGGAGGAGCAATACGCGGTCAACCTGCTGCGCGCCGGCGCGGCTGGCTACGTCAGCAAGGAGACCGCGTCCACGCAGCTCGTGCAGGCGATCCGCACCGTCACGCGCGGACGCAAGTACGTGAGCCCCGACCTTGCGCAGGTGCTCGCCGACGGCGTCACCGGCCAGGGCGATGCCCCGTTGCACGCGAGCCTGTCGCAGCGCGAGTTCCAGATCTTCTGCAAGCTCGCGGGGGGCATGCCGGTGTCGAAGATCGCGCAGGAATTGTTCCTGTCGGTCAAGACCGTCAGCACCTACCGCTCGCGCGTGCTCGAGAAGATGGGCATGAAGACCAACGCCGACCTCACCTACTACGCGATCAAGAACCGGCTGATCGAGTGACATCCGCTTTCGCGGTTCGATTTTGAGCGGGCCCCGCCTCGAGCGGAGCCCGCTTCCGCCTTTGGCTTTTTCATCGATGACTGACACCGCCCCCCTTCGCGTCTTCCTGGTGGAAGACAATCCGCTGATTCGCGAGCGGCTGATCGAATCGCTGACCTCGACCGGCCGCATCGATGTCGTCGGCTACGCGGAAAGCGAACGAGAGGCCGTCGACGCGCTCGCCGAGGGGAGCTGGGACGCCGTGCTGCTCGACCTGCAGCTCAAGCAGGGCAATGGGCTCGGCGTGCTGCGCGCGATCGGTCCGTCGCGCCCGCACGGCGCGAAGATCCTGGTGCTGACGACCTACGCGATTCCGCAGTACCGCGATCGCAGCCTCGCGCTCGGCGCCGACGCATTCTTCGACAAGTCGCGCGAATACGACCGTGCGGTCGACATGCTGTCCGAGTTCGCACGCGCGAAGTCCGGCCTGTCGTCCTGATGCCGTCGGCGCGTCGGTGCCATCCGACACCCGGCGCAGCGCTTGCAACCAGGTTTGCCGCGAGCGCCCGACTCGGCGGACGACGCCAAGCTAACCCCTTGATCGTGCGTGCAAAGCGCGCTGGCACGATCGTCGCAACGTAATTGGGGACGCGCCCGTTGGGCGCGCTCAACCAAAACACGGGAGAACGTCATGAAGCGACTCTTTTTCCTTGCGATGGCCGGCGCGCTTGCACTGATCGCCGGTTGCAACACGGTCGAAGGCGCGGGCCAGGACATCAAGGCCGGCGGCCGCGCGATCGAGCGTGCTGCGGACGACGCGAAGCCCAAGTAAGCGACGCGTAGTCTTCGAAGACATTCCGCGCGAGGGCGCGCCGCCGCAAGCGGCGCGCCCTTCGCGCAACTGGAGCAGGGGGAAGCGCGTGAGCGATACCAAGCGTGCCGCGAGTGCTCCACCGACCAAGTCCAAGGTCGTGCCCGTCGCGGCGAAGGCGACCGAGCCGGCGAGCGTCGTGCACGAGCCTCCTCTGTGGCGCGCTCGCGACATCGCGATCGTCGGATTGGCGATCCTCGCGACGATCGTCGTCGCGAAGTACGCCGCACCGCTGCTGATCCCGGTCGTGCTCGGGTTGCTCCTGAGCTACGCGTTGCGGCCACTCGTCACCTGGCTCGAGCGCATCAGGATTCCACGCGCGTTCGGCGCGCTGCTGGTCATGGCGGGACTGATCGGCGCGATCGGCACGTTCGGCTGGTGGATCTCGGACGACGTCGCGACCGCGGTCGCGGAGTTGCCCACGGCGGCACGCAAGATGCGCTCGATGGTCCACCGCTGGCAGGAGACCGGGCCCTCGCCGATGACGCACGTGCAGGAAGCCGCGACCGAGCTCGGCAAGACCGCGGCCGAGGTCGCCGGCGCGAAGCCCGCCGAGACCCCGCCCGGCGCCAAGGCCGCCCCCGAGGCCGCGGCGCCCACGCTCGCGAGCCGTCTCGCGACCAACGTAGGCGCGGTCGTCGGGTTCGCCAGCGAGATCTCGATCGGGTTGCTGCTCGCCGGTTTCATGCTGGCGGCCGGCGACGCCTTCAGGCGCAAGCTCGTGCGCATCGCCGGCTCGTCGCTCGCGCGAAGGCGAGTGACCGTCGAGATCCTCGACGAGATCGACGTCCAGGTGCAGCGCCAACTGATGATCCTCGTCGCTTCGAATGTCCTGATCGGACTCGCGTGCTGGGTGGCATTCCAGGTCGCGGGGCTCGGCCGCGCGGCGTTGTGGGCGACGATCGTCGGCCTGTTGCACTTCATCCCCTACGTAGGCACGGCCGTGGCAACCCTGGCGATCGGCGCGGTCGCGCTCGTGCAGACCGAGTCGTTCTCCAGCGCGTTCGGCTTCGCGGCGCTCACGGCGACGATCGCGATCGCGATCGGGTTCCTGCTGATGGGCTGGTGGCAGGGACGCGCGGTGCGCATGAACGCCGTCGCGACGTTCGTGACGCTGCTTTTCTTCGGCTGGCTCTGGGGCGCCTGGGGGCTGATCCTCGGCGGTCCCCTCATGGCGATCGTCAAGGTGTGCGCCGATCGCATCGAGTCGCTGAAATCGCTCGGCGAATTGCTCGGGGAGTGACGCAAGACGCGGCGTCCCCGCGGTGTCGGTGTCGCGATGACGGACGCGGCAATCTTGCGAAGCGGTCGCGTTGCGACTGCAACAAACACCCTGGTGGCGATGCCCAACCGTTTGATTACACGCCGGTTTCTCGCTGGCACACGCATTGCAATCTTGTTGGTATCGCCGGGCCGTCGGTCCGGTACGTCATCAACGGAGATTCGCGATGAACTGGGACCGCGTGGAAGGGAACTGGAAGCAGTTCAAGGGCAAGGTGAAGGAGCAGTGGGGTCGGCTGACCGACGACGACCTCGATGTCATCGACGGCAAGAAGGATCAGCTCGCCGGCAAGATCCAGGAAAGCTACGGCATCTCGAAGGACGAGGCCGAGCAGCAGATCGAGCGCTGGACGACGGACTACCGCGACGAGAGCACCTACAGCACGCGCATGTAACGCGCGCGACACCCACGGGAGAGAATTCTATGAAAACCACCAAACTGAGCAAGACCGTCGCGGCGATGTTCGCCGTGGCGAGCATGAGCTTTGCGTCGGTCGCGCTCGCCGCGACCGCGACGACGCTGTCGTCGGACGCGTACAAGGCCGAGAAGGACCGCATCGACGCGGCGTACAAGGCCGAAGTCGCGCAGTGCAAGTCGCTGGGCGGCAACGCCAAGGACGTCTGCGAAGTCACGGCGAAGGGCCATCGCGACGTCGCGAAGGCCGAAGCCGAGGCGTCGTACAAGAACACCGCGAAGGCGCGCTACGACGCGCGCGTCGCGCACGTCGAGGCCAACTACAAGCTCGCCAAGGAAAAGTGCGACGACTTCGCCGGCAACAACAAGGACGTCTGCATCAAGGAAGCGAAGGCGGCGGAAGTGAGGGGCAAGGCCGACGCCAAGGTCGACAAGGTCGCGACCGAGCAGGCGCAGGATTCGGTGAAGAAGGTCGCGGAAGCGAAGGCCGACGCGACGCAGGACAAGCGCGACGCCGAGTACAAGGTCGCGGTCGAGAAGTGCGATGCGCTGGCAGGTGACGCGAAGAGCCGTTGCGTCGCCGACGCCAAGGCGCGCTTCGGCCGCACGTAATCGGTCGTAGCGTCATCGGCGGTTCGCATCGGGCGTCCGGGACGCCGTCCGATGCGGGAGTGGAGCCGGTCGGCCTCGGTCGACCGGCTCCGCTTCTTTTTGTGCCGATCGCCTACCCGGCGACCGGGAGATGCACGTCGATCAGCGTGCCTGCGCCGGGGGTTCCGCGAATCGTGAAATCGCCGTGGAGCGCGCGTACGCGCTGGCGAATCCCGGCGATGCCGTGCGACAGGTGGTTCGACAGCGCGTCCTCGGGCAGCCCGACGCCGTCGTCGGCGAACGAGAGCGAGACGCCACCGGGCGAGCGGACGACGTCGACGGTGACCTGCTTCGCTTTCGCGTACTTGAGGACGTTGGTCAGCGCTTCCTGCACGATCCGGTAGATCGCGATCGACTGCTCGGGCGGCAGCTCGTCGGCGCCGTCGTCGAGATTGACCTGGCATGCAAGCCCCGCGCGCTCGCACGTGCCGCGTACGAGCCAGTCGAGCGCGGCGCCGAGCCCGAGATTGTCGAGTAGCGTCGGTCGCAGGTCCTCGATGATGCGGCGCTTCACCGCGATGCCGTCGTCGAGCGACTTGAGCGCTCGCGTGAGGCGCGCGTCCACCTGCGGATCCGTCTTGCCGAGCGCCTTGGCCACGGCCGCGACGTCCATCTTCGCGCCGACCAGGATGCCGCCCATTTCGTCGTGCAGCTCGCGTGCGATGCGCGTTTTCTCGTCCTCGCGCACCGACTGCAGGTAGTTCGACAGCTCGGACAGTTCCGCAGTGCGATCGCTGACGACCTTCTCGAGCCGCGCGTGGTCGTCGGCGAGCCGCCCGCGCACCGCCTCGCGGTGCGTGGTGTCGCGGCGCACCAGCATGAACAGGACGATCATGAGCAGGATCGTGAATGCGGTCATCGCCTGCAGGCCGATGCGGATGATCGCGAGGTCGCTCGTCCAGCGCGCCGCGCCCTCGCTCCACACCTCGCGCTGCTGCTGCGTCATCAGCACGACTTCGGCGCGGATCGCGTCCATCGTGCGCCGGCCGATGCCGGTGTTCAGGAGCTCGAATGCGACGTCGCGGCCGCTGCGCTCGTTGAGCGCGAGCACCGCCTCCATCTCGGCGGCCTTCTTGCCGATGAGCGTCTGCAGCCGCGCCGCCGATTCGCGGAGCTCCGGCGTCCCGATCGTGCGCGTCAGCTCGCGCACGCGCGTCAACGCCTGGTCGATCTTGGGTTGCGCCTCGCGGTACGGGATCAGGTACTCGTCGCGGCCGGTCAACAGGAAGCCGCGCTGCGCAGCCTCTCCGTCGACGACCAGCGACTGCGCCTCGTAGAGTGCCGACTGGAGCTCGAGCGACGAGGCGACGCGCTGCGCCGCCGACTCGAGGCGCTGGTAGCCGAGCTCCGCGAACAGCAGCAGGCCGAGCGCCGCCACGATCCCGATGACGAGTGGGATCGCGATCAGCCGCGGGACGCGCGTGGCCGCGGGCAAGACTGGGTCGTCCGCCATGGGCGGACTATACCGCGCGGCCGCAGGGGCTTCGGCGTCCAAAGGTCAGTGGTGGAAGCGACGCGCGCGCCGGGCGGCGCGCGCGTGCGAAACGGAGCGGGTCGACGTCAAATCGACGTCAATTCGTCGCGAGGTCGCGACGCTCGGGGACGGGCGCGAGGTTGCCGCCTTCGTCTTCCCAGGTCTTGATCTGTTCCTTGAGCTCGTGCTTCTCGCGCGTGTGCTTCTTCCGATAGCTGTGGTCGAGCCAGTAGTTCACGAGCCAGCTCGTCGCGGCGCCCGCGGCGGCAAGCATCACGACGTTCAGAAGCGAACGATTGTTGGTGTTCATCGCGCCCCCCGCAATGGAATGAAATCAGGTCGCCGGCTTGTCGGGCTTCGCGTCGAGCGGCACGGCGTCGGTCTTCTCGTCCCGGCCTGCCTGGAACGCGTCGCTCGAATGATTGTTGACCTGGCCGGCAAGCGGCAGCTCGGTCTTGTCCTTCTGCATGGTCAACGTCTCGGCGGGCCGGTTGGCCGGCGTGTCGCGAGCGGTCGGTTCATCGGGAGCGGGCGGCGCCACGGCGACCTTGTGAGTCTCGGGCGTCTCCTCGATCGGCATGCCGACCAGCGACGGTGCAGGCGGCGCGGAGAGCGTCTGGCCCTGTGCATCGTTGAACGACGTCGTGGGCGCAGGCGGCGAGCGGTCGCATGCGCCGAGCAGCGCGGCGACGGCGACGAGCGTCGCGGTCGAGAGGCTCTTGCGGGTTGCGTTCATGTCGTTCCTCCCATCCTTTTGCGGTTAGGGCTCCACTGTAGGTATCGCGGGCGGGGAGGGCAGTGGGACGCGGATCGAAGTTCCTGTAGGACACGGGACGACGGTATGCGAGCGGGTTGCATGGCGACCGCGCTTAATGCGCGAACGCAGCGCGCCCGCACGGGGGGTGACCTTCTTCAACTGATTGATGTGACGTCGCTTTCGACGCGCCGCCGACGTGGCACGCGCAATGCGTAGTCAATGGGCCCGCCGGCAGCGTGCCGGCGATGTCCAACCGGAGGGAGACCATGCTTCACTACGCCGTCGTGTTCTTCGTCATCGCGCTCGTCGCGGCGCTGTTCGGCTTCGGCGGCATCGCCGCCGGCGCCGCCGAGATCGCGAAGATCCTGTTCTTCGTGTTCCTGGTCATCGCGGTCGTGACGTTCATCGCGAGCCTGATACGCAAAGCCTGATCCACGCGCGGGCGGCGGCTCCAAGCGCCGCCGCCCGCGCGCCTTAGAAGTTTCCTCTTCGCCCCGGGAGAGTCCCGATGTCCTCGAATGTCGTCACGCGCGAGCCCCAGGCTCGCGCCCCGCAATCCGACCGCCCGTTCCTGTCCGACATCAAGACGCTGCGCCAGCGCGCGCGCCAAGCGATCGAGGAGGGTGCCGTCACGCCCGGCTACGACGCCGACGCGAAGCAGGTCTGCAAGGTGCTCAACGAGGCGCTCGCCACCGAGCTCGTGTGCGTGTTGCGCTACAAGCGCCACTACTACATGGCGGACGGCATCCACGCCGAGAGCGTGAAGGCGGAGTTCAAGGAGCACGCCGCCGAGGAGCAGTTGCACGCCGACCAGATCGCCGAACGTATCGTCCAGCTCGGCGGCGAGCCCGACTTCGATCCGAAGAACCTCGCCACCCGCGCCCACGCCGAGTACATCGAAGGCACGACGCTGACCGAGATGATCAAGGAAGACCTGATCGCCGAGCGCATCGCGATCGAGAGCTACCGGGAGATCGTCGCGTGGCTGGGCAAGGCGGACTCGACGACCCGTCGCATCATGGAGGAGATCCTGGCGAAGGAAGAGGAGCACGCCGAGGACCTGGTGTCCCTGCTGCGCAAGATGAAGTAGCGACAGCAGTACACAGGCTCCGGAGCTTGTGCCCGGAGACCCTGTGTCAAGGCGCCGAGTGGCGCGTGCGGATAAGCTTTTCGGTCTCGAAGCCCATGGCGCGTGCCTTCGCGACCAGGCGAGTGTAGGTCGCGGCGTCGAGTTCCGGCTTCCGCGCGAGGATCCACATCGCCTCGCGCGTCGGCACCGCGGCGACCGCCCAGCTGTAGTCGGGCGCGAGGTCGACGATCCAGTAGTCGGTCCACGCGAACGGCCACCACGCGAGCGCGAGCGGCAGGAAGCGCCATTCCATCTTCGCGCCGGTGTTGAGGTCCTGCACGCGCGCGATGCCCATGTCGATCTCTTCGCTGCCGTCCTTGCGGCGGCAACGCGTCTCGATGTCGTAGGTGCGCATGCCGCGCAGGCGGAACGTCGTCGTCACGTCGCCCGCGCATTCGGCCTGGAGCTTGTTGGGCAGTCGCGCGATCTCGTACCAGGTGCCGGCGTAGCGCGCCATGTCGACTTTCTCGACGGTGACGACGTCCTGCGCGAGGGCGGGAGCGGCCAGCGCGCCGGCCAGCAGTGCGGCGGCGGTCGTGGCGGTGGCGAGCGAGAGTCGCATGCGTGGCGGCGGGTCTTGCGATCCGGCGGCCGAAGCCCCATTTTGGAGCATGGCGTCGTCCTGCGGAAGAGGGCCCGACAGGTGCGATGCTACAATGAATTTCTCGGCGCTGCGGCAATGCAACATGCCGCGTGCGCCCGACGATCACCGGGGGTGACCTGGTCTCGACGGGGGCATCGAAACAGCGCGGGGCATGCCGAGGCGTTCGTCCTCGTAAAAAACGGGCAATCGCAAACTTAACTGCGAACGACGAAACCTACGCTCTGGCGGCTTAATCCCGCCGGACCTCGCACCGGGCAGCGTCCGGCCCGGGCGGTGAGCGGGTAACCGCAAGCCGCAGCGAGGACATTCAGGACGATCGCGCCCGGCCGGGTCACTTGGTCGAAGCGCTAAATCTAGGTGACTGGTTCCCGTGAAGCCTGTCGGTCGGCGGCGCGGGGACGAGATCAAACGACTCGACTAAGCATGTAGTCCCGACTGTGTAGGGTCTTCGGACGGCGGTTCGATTCCGCCCACCTCCACCAATCGAAAGAATGAAGCCCGCCGCGTGCGGGCTTTTTCTTGCCAGCTTTTCCCTGTGCGCCAACGTCTTGCGGTGTCTAGGCGAGTTCGCCAGTGGTGATTGCGTGGCCATTGTGCGGTATCGCACCGACTGAGAGCGCGTGCCCCGCGCAGGCTATCGACCATGCTTCACGATCTTCTTTCCGGCCGCCGAGACGAGCTTGTCGACCGTTGCCGCGCCAAGGTCACCCTCCGCTTGGCCCCAAAGCCGACTCCAGCCGAACTCGAACACGGCATTCCGCTTTTCCTGGATCAGCTCATCAGGACGCTGCAGGTCGAGCAGACCACCAACCCGCTCCAGAGCCGAACAATCTCGGGAGAGTCCGACGGGGCGCCCGCGCTCTCCGAAATCAGCGCAAGTGCCGCCTTGCACGGGTCCGAGCTGCTGAGGCAGGGGTACTCGGTCGACCAGGTCGTCCACGACTACGGTGATCTTTGCCAAGCGGTCACCGAGCTTGCGTTCGAGCACAAGGTGCCGATTGCGGTCGACGAGTTTCGAACGCTCAACCGGTGTCTGGACAACGCGATCGCCGATGCCGTCACCGAATTCGCTTATCAGCGCGACCTTGGCCTCGCTCATGTCGTGGCCCGGGCCCACACCGAGCGGTTGGGCAACCTGGCGCACGAAATGCGCAATTTCATCCATACGGCAACGCTCGCGGTCAGCGCCCTGAAAACCGGCAACGTCGGGCTGAAGGGCGCCACGGGCTCGGTCCTCGACCGAAGCTTGATCTCGATGCGCGACCTGATCGATCGCTCGCTTGCGGAGGTTCGGGTGGAGGCGGGCATCGCGCCTCGACAGGAACTCCTCGGCGTCGCCGGTTTCATCGCCGAGGTGAAGAGCGCGGTTTCGCTCGAAGCGCAGTCCAGGGGATGCGGATTCGTCGTATCGGACGTGGAACCCAGCCTCGCCGTAGACGCCGACAGGGAAATGCTCTTTTCCGCATTGAACAATCTGCTTCAGAACGCATTCAAGTTCACCGCCCGTCGATCAGACGTCACGCTGACGGCCTATGGCGCGGCCGATCGCATTCGGATCGACGTCGCGGACCACTGCGGTGGCCTGCAGACTGGAGAGGCGGAAGCCATGTTCCTGCCGTTCGTGCAAAAAGCCGCGGACAAGACAGGCCTCGGTCTCGGGCTTTCGATTTGCCGCCGGAGCGTCGAAGCCAACGGAGGGTTGCTCAGCGTCAGGAACGCGCCGGGGACCGGTTGCGTGTTCACCATCGACTTGCCGCGACACAGCTTGCCGGGTCCTGGCGCCTAGAAGCAGACACTTTTCGCTAGTGCGCCTCGGCAAATGTATCGACCACGAGCGTGCGCAGCCACTGGTTCGCCGGGTCGCGGTGCAGCCTCGCGTGCCAGAACGCGTTGATCTGAATCTCGGGTAGCTTGGCCGGGTGCGGAGCGAAGGAAAGCCCGAACGGCTCGGCGACGCGCCGCGCAAAGCGCTCGGGCACGGTCGCGATCATGTCGGTCTCGGCAAGGATGTGTCCGACGGCAACGAAGTGCGGCACGCGGAGCCGGATGCGCCTGTGCACGCCCGCGTCGTCGAGCAACGTGTCGACGCGGTTGTGCCCGGTCCCCGCCGCGACGACGACGACGTGGTCGGCGGCGCAAAACTCTGCCATCGTCACCCGCCCCTTGGCCAGCGGATGGCCGCGTCGGAACATGCATACGTAGCGGTGGCGGAACAGTCGCCGCTGGAAGAACCCGGCTTTGAGGTCGGGCAGCAGGCCCAGCGCGAGGTCGACGCGCCCGGTCTCCAGGTCTTCCTTGAGCGTCGCGGCCGCGTTGCGCACCGTGCTGATCGACACGCCCGGTGCGATTCGCGCGAGCGTCCGCATCAGCGGCGGCATGAAGTAGATCTCGCCGATGTCGGTCATCGCGAGCACGAAGGTGCGCGCGCTCGTGCCGGGGTCGAAGGTCGCCTGCTGATTGAGGGCGCTGTGTAAAGCGCCCAATGCGGCGCCGACCGGCTCCGCGAGTCGTTGCGCGAATGCGGTCGGCTCCATCCCGCTCGACGTGCGCAGGAAGAGCTCGTCGCCCAGCAAGCGGCGCAGCCGGGCGAGCGCGTTGCTGACAGCAGGCTGCGTCACGCCGAGCGCCTGGGCGACCGCGTTCATGCGCCGGTGCACCAGCAGTTGGTCGAACACGACGAGCAGGTTGAGGTCGACGTCGCGGAGTTCCATGGACATTCACCGTGGTGATGAGAACTATCATTGGCATTCTATGGACTTATCAGGGTCCCGAGTCGATCATCGCGGCGTGGACACCCGCCACGACTACTACCGCCGGATCGGCGCGAAAGGGCTTGCCCCGCTCTGGGAGGTCCTCGGTGCGCTGGTACCGCGCGAGCCGTCGACGCGCGCCGCGCCGGCGCACTGGCGCTACGCACAGATCCGCGACGACGTCCTCGAAGCTGGGCAGGTCATCTCGGCGCAGGAAGCCGAGCGGCGCGTGTTGATCCTCGAGAATCCCGCGCTGCCCGGGCAGGCGTGCGCGACCGGCACGCTCTACGCCGGGCTACAGCTGATCCTGCCCGGCGAGATCGCCCCACCGCACCGGCACACGCAGTCGGCGCTGCGGCTGGTGCTCGACGGCGAGGGCGCCTACACCGCGGTGAACGGTGAGCGCACGACCATGCACCGCGGCGACTTCATCGTGACGCCGCGCTGGACTTGGCATGAGCACGGCAACAATGGCGTCGAGCCGGTCGTATGGCTCGACGGCCTCGACATCCCGCTGATCCGCTTCTTCGACGCTGGCTTCGCGGAGAAGGATCCGGCCGAGCCGATCGATCCGCCGCCGCCGGAAGGCGATGCGCTCATGCGCTACGGCTCGAACATGGCGCCGATCGACGTCGAGGCGACGAGCACCGATCCGACGCGCCTGTTCACTTACCCGTACGAGCGCACGAGGGCGGCGCTGCTCGCCGTGGCGAACGGCGTCCCCGATCCGCACCATGGCCACAAGCTGCGCTACCTCAATCCGCTCACCGGCGGCGCCCCGATGAACACGATCGGTGCGTACGCGCAGCGGCTGCCCGCGGGCTTCGCGTCGCGGCCGAGCCGGAGCACCGACGGCACCGTCTACGTGTGCCTCGAAGGCGAGGGCGAGCTGATCGTCGGCGAGCAGGCGTTCGACTTCCACGAGAGCGACGTGCTCGTCGTGCCAAGTTGGCACACGCTGCGCTTGCGCGCGCTCGCCGATACGATCCTGTTCAGCTTCTCCGACCGCCCGGCGCAGCAGGCGCTCGGCCTGTGGCGCGAGCAGAAGCTCTGACGCGAGGGTTCCCGTGAACGACATGCGATTCCGGCCCGACGACGTCGCGTGGGAAAGCGACGGCACCAGCCGCATCCCGTTCGACGCCTACACGCGCGAAGACGTCTACCGGCGCGAGCTCGAGCGCTTCTTCTACGCGAAGCACTGGAACTACGTCGGCTTCGAAGCCGAGGTGCCGCAGCCCGGCGACTTCAAGCGCACGTCGATCGGCGAGCGCTCGGTGATCCTGACGCGCGCGCTCGACGGAACCTTGAACGTGGTCGAGAACGTGTGCGCGCACCGGGGCGTGCAGTTCTGCCGCGTGCGCGCCGGCCACGCGCAGGACTTCACCTGTCCGTACCACCAGTGGAACTACGACCTCAAGGGCAATCTGCAGGGGGTCCCGTTCCTGCGCGGCGTCAAGCAAGACGGCCGCGTGTGCGGCGGCATGCCCTCCGACTTCGAGCGCGGGCAGCACGGGCTGACCAAGCTTAAGGTGGCGGCGCGTGGCGGCGTCGTGTTCGCGTCCTTCGACCCCGACGTCGAGCCGTTCGAGGATTACCTCGGCCCGGAGATCCTGCGCTACTTCGACCGCGTGTTCGACGGACGCACCCTGACGATCCTGGGCTACAACCGCCAGCGCATCCCCGGCAACTGGAAGCTGATGCAGGAGAACATCAAGGATCCGTACCACCCGGGTCTCCTGCACACGTGGTTCGTGACCTTCGGCTTGTGGCGCGCGGACAACCGCGCGGCGCTCAAGATGGACGCGCTCATGCGCCACGCTGCGATGATCTCGGCGCGCGGGCACGCGGGCAAGGCGTCCGAGGTCACCTCCGGCGTGTCGAGCTTCAAGCAGAGCATGAAGCTGCACGACGACCGCTTCCTCGACGTCGTGCACGAGCCGTGGTGGGGCGAGCCGACCGCAGTGATGATCACCCTGTTCCCGGGGCTGATCGTCCAGCAGCAGGTCAATTCGCTGTCGACGCGCCACATCCAGCCGCGCGGTCCCGATGCGTTCGACTTCGTCTGGACCCACTTCGGCTTCGAGGGGGACGACGAGACGATGACGCGCCGTCGTCTTCGCCAGGCGAACCTCTTCGGGCCGGCCGGCTTCGTCTCGGCCGACGACGGCGAGGTGATCGAGTTCTCGCAGCAGAGCTTTCGCAACAAGCCCGGGCACCGTACCGTCGTCGAGCTCGGCGGCCGTGACTGCGCCGACAGCGACCACATGGTCACCGAGACACTGATCCGCGGGATGTACCGCTACTGGCGCAGTGTCATGGAGGCCTGACGCGATGAATGTGGACGACGACTATCTCGCGGTCGCCCGCCTCTACGCGGACTACACCTCGATCGTCGACGCGGGCGATTGGGACCGCTGGCCGGAGCTCTTCGTCGACGACTGCGTCTACAAGGTCCAGCCGCGCGAGAACCACGAGCGCGGCTTCCCGCTCGCCACAATGGCGTTCGAGAGCAAGGGGATGCTCAAGGACCGCGCCTACGCGATCCGCGAGACGCTATTCCACGATCCGTACTACCAGCGCCACGTCGTCGGCATGCCGCACGTCCTCGACGCCGACGCCGAGCGCATCCACGCGCAGGCGAACTACGCGGTGTTCCGGACCAAGCCCTCGGAGCTGTCCACGGTCTTCAACGTCGGGCGCTACGTCGACACGATCCGGCGCACGTCCGAGGGCCTGCGCTTCGAGTCGCGCGTGTGCGTCTACGACAGCGAGTTGATTCCCAATTCGCTCATCTATCCGATCTGACGCGATGACCGGAAGGAGTTGAGATAGCTTCTCACACGATGACTCGAATATGAAACCTGCTCTCCAACTGGCGCTTGCAGGCCTTGCCTCGACACTATTCGCCTTTCCGTTCGCTGATGCAGCGGGTCAAGCCGCCGTCGCCGCGCCCGCGCCCCCGCTTGTGCGCCCGTACACGCCGGCCCTCGGGCCGGCTAGCGCGCGTGTCCACGTAGTGGAGTTCCTCGACCCGGCCTGCGAAGGATGCGCAGCTTTCGCGCCGATCGTGAAGAGCATCCTCGCGGACCATCCTGGCCGCGTGCGATTGTGGATTCGGTACGCTCCGTTTCACCGGGGCGCCGACTATGTCGTCAAGGCGTTGGAAGCCGCGCGCCTTCAAGACCGCCTTTGGCCGGCGCTTGAAACGCTGTTTGCGAAGCGGGCCGAGTGGACGCGCGGTCACACGGCTGTGCCTGACCAAGTCCTCGTCGTCCTGGCCACGGTGCCTGGACTCGACATCGAGCGTCTGAAGGGCGACATGCAGAACCCAGCGTTCGCGCAGGTAATCGAGCAAGACATGGCAGACGTAAAGGCGCTGAAGCTCCAGCAGACGCCGACGTTCTTCATCAACGGCAAGCCGCTCGCCAAGTACGGCTTCGACGAGCTGCGCGCGCAGGTCGGCGCCGAGGTGGCCGCGCAGTACCGTTGACGATGGCCGACTGCTGCGACGATAAGAGTTGCACGCTCGATGCGCTGCGTAAGCGACAGTCGGGAACGCTCAAGGTCGTTCTGGCGATCAACGTCGTCATGTTCCTTGCGGAGGCGGCGGGCGGTGTCCTGGCGTCCAGCACCGCCCTGTTGTCCGATTCGCTCGACAACTTCGGCGATGCGGTGACCTACGCGCTAAGCCTCTACGCGGTGGCGCGGGGCCCTCGCGTCAAGGCGAAGGTCGCGCTGGTCAAGGGCGGGTTGATTCTGGTCGCGGCGCTTGCCGTGATCGCGCAGGTCGGCTGGCGGCTCATGCACCCGTCGACGCCGATCTTCGAGGCGATGGGCGGTCTCGCGCTGGTAGCGCTCGCCGCGAATGGAACGTGTCTCGCGCTCCTTTGGAAGCATCGGCAAGAGGACGTGAACATGTCATCCGTTTACGAGTGCTCAAGCAACGACATCGCCTCCAACGTTGCGGTGCTCGCCGCGGCTGCTGGTGTGTGGATTGTCGATGCGGGATGGCCCGATCTCGTAGTTGGCATCGCGCTTGCGACACTTTTGCTGCGCTCGGCAATTCGCGTCATCGGGCGGTCCCTCGGCGAACTCAAGGTGAATGGCGCCGTAAGCGCAGAAGTCGGCTCGGTTCACATCGCCCGCATCAACGAGTACGCCACTAGACCGACCAATACGACCCAGCAGAACCAGTAGGCACCCTCCACCCAGGCGGGTCGGTCGACTTCGGGATGGCGCTCCAGGCGTCGCTTGATCACCATCGCAACGCCGTGTACCGTGACGCCCGCCGCAAGGAAAGGTGTCGCGTAAGGCCAGCTTGTCGGCGAACAGCAATGCCACACAGCCCCGACGATCGCTGCGTCCGTCGTCGAAAGCAGGTCCGCGCGCTTCCATCGAGCGATGTCCATCATGTTCCGACCTCGAGCCTTCCTTGCACGGTCATCAGGCCCTCCGTAGCCGAAGCGCGTTGCCCACCACCGATACCGAGCTCAGCGACATCGCGGCTGCGGCCACCAACGGCGAGAGCAGCAAGCCGAAGGTCGGGTAAAGCACGCCTGCCGCGACAGGGACACCGAGTGCGTTGTAGACCAACGCAAAGAGCAGGTTTTCACGCATGTTGCGGACGGTTCGTTCAGAGATCTGCCTTGCGCGGGCGATGCCTCGCAGGTCCCCTTTGACGAGCGTCACCTGTGCGCTATTCATCGCCACGTCGGTGCCAGTGCCCATGGCGATGCCGACATCGGCGCGGGCGAGGGCAGGGGCATCGTTGATTCCGTCGCCGGCCATCGCTACTTTGGCCCCCCCATCCTGCAGGCGTTCAACCAGTGCCACTTTGTCCTGAGGTCTCACCTCGGCATGAACTTCGTCGATGTCGAGGTGCTTCGCCACGGATTTGGCGGTCGCGATTCCGTCGCCCGTCGCCATCACGATTCGGACACCGGACTCTCGTAGCACTTGGATCGCTCCCAAAGTGGATGCCTTGACGGGGTCTTGAACGGCTAGCGCTCCCCCAACCTTGCCGTCGATGGCTGCGTAAACAACGCTCGCACCATCTTTTCGCAGCTGCTCGACATCAGCGTCGAGGTGCGACGCATCCAATCCGATCTCGCGAAGGATTGTCGCGTTTCCGAGCACCACCGTTCGCCCATCGACACTTCCCCGGACGCCGATGCCGGTTACAGAGTCGAAGGCGCCCGGCTTTGAAAGATTCAACCCACGCTCGCGCGCGCCGGTAACAATCGCGTTGGCGAGAGGATGCTCGCTACCCTGGTCGAGACTGGCCGCGATTCTCAGCACGTCGTCCTTGGTAAACGGCGGTACCGCAAAGACCTCGACGAGCACAGGCCTTCCTTCGGTCAGCGTCCCAGTCTTGTCGACAACGAGGGCGTCGATTTTGCGCAGGGTCTCGAGGGCTTCAGCGTCTCGAAACAGGATGCCGCTCGTGGCTGCCCTTCCGCTGGCGACCATTACGGACATGGGCGTGGCGAGACCGAGCGCGCAAGGGCAGGCGATGATCAATACCGCCACCGCGTTGAGTACCGCATAGGCGCCTCGCGGCTCGGGACCGATCGACCACCACACGACGGCGGTCGACACGGCGATCCCCAGAACGGCCAGCACGAACCAGCGGGCGACCTGATCGGCAAGGCGCTGAGTTGGCGCCCGGCTCCGCTGTGCTTGCGCAACCATCTGAACAATCTGGGCGAGCACCGTTTGCGAACCGATCTTCTCGGCGCGCATGATCAGGCTGCCGGTGCCGTTGATCGTGGCACCGATAAGGCGCTCACCCGGCCGTTTGACGACCGGCACGGGCTCGCCAGTGAGCATGGACTCGTCCACGCTCGAGCTTCCCTCGACGACGGTGCCGTCGACTGGAACCTTTTCACCGGGGCGAATGCGCAAGACGTCGCCCACATGCACGTCCGTCAGCGGAATGTCATCCTCCCTGTCGCCACTTATGCGGCGCGCAGTCTTGGCCTGTAATCGGAGCAACGAGCGGATGGCAGCCGAGGTCTGGGAACGGGCCTTGAGCTCGAGGATTTGCCCGAGCAACGTGAGCGAAACAATGACCGAGGCCGCCTCGAAATAGACCGCGACCCGCCCTAGCTCGCGAAACTCCTGCGGAAAAATGCCAGGCGTGGCCGTTCCGAGAACGCTGTACACATAGGCAGCAGCCACGCCGATGCCGATCAGCGTCCACATGTTCGGGCTCAGGTTCCTGATCGATTCGACGCAACGGACGAAGAACGGCCAGCCAGCCCACAAGACGACCGGTGTCGCCAGCACGAGCTCGAGCCAGGACATCGTGGCCGGCGATAACGGCAACCAGCGGTGCCCCCCCATGGCAATTGCGATGCCGATCACGCTCAGCGGCAACGTCCACCAGAATCGTCGAGTGAAGTCCTCGAGCTCGGAGTTGCGCTCATCCTCCAATGCAGGCACCAAAGGCTCGAGCGTCATTCCGCATATCGGGCAATTTCCTGGCGCGGGCCGCCGAATCTGCGGGTGCATCGGGCAGGTGTAGACGGTCCCTGCTGGTGATGTTTTGATCACGTGCGTACCCGCTTGCGCTTCCTCTTCTCGGATGCGTGGTTGTGGTGCTGGGCTCGACGAGCCCACTTGATGATG
>DATBSV010000023.1:0-7859 GCA_036559685.1 Casimicrobiaceae bacterium | reverse complement strand
TAGACGCGGCCCGACGCGCCCGACGGCGTGGCCGAGCGCACGATCATGTCGCGCGACGGCCCCGTGATGCCGGTGCAGAAGCCGACCACCGCGAACATCGGCAGGATCACCGCGATCGGCGGCTCGAGGATCGACATCAAGAGCATCAGCACGGCCGCACAGGCGAGACCCGTCGCCGCCACGCGATCGTGCCGCGTCGTGCGCGCGGCGAGGAAGCCGCCCGCCACGATCCCCGCGGTGCTGCCGAGCAGCAGCGCCGTCACCGCCGACGTCGCGAGCGCGAGCGGGACGCCGTACGCGACGTTGAGCGTCGCCGGCGAGAACGTCTGCAGGCCGAGCGTCCCGATCGTGTAGATCGCGAAGTACGCGAAGCACGCGAGGATCGCCGGCTGGCGGAACAGGTCGATCGCGCTCGACGCGTCGGCCTTGCGGCCGTGGCCGACGTGGCACACGAGCGCCGCGCGCCGCGTCACTAGGATCGCGAGACCGACGAGGCCCGCGGCGCCGGCGATCGCGAGCGCGCCGCGCCAGCCGATCGCGCTCGCGAGCGCGTAGATCGCGATCGGCGCCGCGGCATAGCCGAGGTTGCCGCCGATCCCGTGCACCGAGTACGCATGGCCGAGGTGCTTCGGCGCCACGTTCGCGTTGAGGATAGCGAAGTCCACCGGATGGAACACGCCGTTGCCGAACCCCATCAGCGCGGCGACCGGGAACAGCCACATGACGCCGGGCACGAGCGACGCGACGAGCGTGCCGCCGGCGAGCAGGCCGAGACCGGCGAACAGCATCGGCCGCGCGCCGAAGCGGTCGACCGCGAACCCGGAGGCGAATTGCGCGATGCCGGAGGCGACGTAGAACGTGCCGACGAGCATGCCGAGCAGCGACCACGAGACGTCGAACTCGGCCTTCAGCAGCGGGAACAGCGGCGGGAGCGCGAGCTGGAAGAAATGCGACAGCGCGTGCGCGAATCCCACGAGCCCGATCACCTGCGCGTCGTTCCGGAACGATCGGTCGGCGCGGGACTCCAAGGGACGGGCGGTGTAAGGTTGCGGCGAAAGGTCGCATCATAGCGCAACACCGCCTTCGACCCCCCGCGAGGACGACGATGATCGAACGCAAGACCAGATCCGACGACGAGTGGCGCACGCTCCTGACGCCCGAGCAGTTCAAGGTCACGCGCAAGAAGGGCACCGAGCGGGCGTTCACCGGCGAATACTGGGACAACCACTCCGCCGGCACCTACGCCTGCGTGTGCTGCGGCACGCCGCTGTTCGACTCGGCGACCAAGTTCGACTCGGGCACCGGCTGGCCGTCGTTCTGGGCGCCGGTCGAGCCCGAGCACGTGCGCAACGAGGACGACAGCTCGTTCTTCATGCGCCGCACCGAGGTCGTGTGCGCAGCGTGCGACGCGCACCTCGGACACGTGTTCCCCGACGGCCCCAAGCCGACCGGCCAGCGCTACTGCATGAACTCGGCGGCGCTGCGCTTCACGCCCAAGGTTTCCGGGGGCTGACGCACCGATGCGACTGTTGTTCGCGGAGGACGACCCGATGATCGGCGCGGGCGTCCGCCAGGGCCTCGCGCAGGACGGGTTCGCGGTCGACTGGGTGCGCGACGGCGCCGCGGCGGAAGCCGCGCTCGCCGAGAACGTCCATGAGCTCGTGCTGCTCGACCTCGGCCTGCCGCGCAAGGACGGCCTCGCCGTGCTCGCGTCGATGCGCCGGCGCGGCGACGCGCGCCCGGTGCTCGTGCTGACCGCGCGCGACGCGCTCGCCGACCGCGTCGCGGGCCTCGACGCCGGCGCCGACGACTACCTCACGAAGCCGTTCGAGCTCGCCGAGCTCACGGCGCGGCTGCGCGCGCTCGCGCGCCGCGCGTCGGGACGCGCCGCGCCCACGATCGAGCTCCCCGGCGTCACGATCGACCCCTCGACCAAGGACGTGCGCGTCGCTGGCGCGCCGATCGCGCTGTCGGCGCGCGAGTACGCGCTGCTCGAGGCGCTTTCCACGCGGCCGGGCGCGATCCTGTCGCGCGCGCAGCTCGAGGAGCGCCTGTACGGCTGGAAGGACGCGGTCGAGAGCAACGCGGTCGAGGTGCACCTGTCGAGCCTGCGCCGCAAGCTTCCCGACGGGTTGATCCGCAACGTGCGCGGCCTGGGCTGGATGATCGCCACCCGGCGCGGCGAAACATGAAATCCATTCGCAGCGCCCTGTTGCTGCCGCTCGCCGGCGGCCTGGCGGTCGCGATGATCGTCGCGACCATCGCGACCTACATGCGCGCGCGCGACGAGGCGACCGCGTTGTTCGACGTGCAGCTCTCGCAGCTCGCCGCGTCGGTGACCGGCATGCCGCTCGCGGTCGCCCCGGGCAGCACGTCGATCGGCGCGCGCGACGCGCCGCTGGTCGTGCAGGTGTGGAACCGCGATGGCGTGCAGGTGTTCCGCTCGCAGGGCACCGCCGCCGCGCCCGAGCGTCGCTCGCCGGGCTTCTCGACCGTGCAGTCGCCCGAGGGTCCCTGGCGCGTCTACAGCGTGCTCGCGCAGGGACAGCTGATCCAGATCGCGCAGCCGCTCGCGCTGCGCGACCAGCTCGCCGCGAGCCTCGCGTTCTCGACCATTCTGCCGTGGCTCGTCGCGGCGCCGCTGATCGGGCTGTTCCTGTGGTTCGCGATCACGCGCGCGCTGCGTCCGCTCGACCGGCTCGCCGACGCGGTCGGCACGCGCTCGCCGCGCGAGCTTCGCCCGCTCGCGGCCGAGGGCTGGCCGCGCGAGCTGACGCCGCTGGTCGGCGCGCTCAACGCGCTGCTCGGCCGGCTCGACGCGCAGCTCGACGCGCAACGCACGTTCGTGGCCGACGCGGCGCACGAATTGCGCACGCCGCTCGCGGCCGTCCACCTGCAGGCGCAGCTCGCCGAGCGCGCGCACGGCGAGCCCGAGCGCGGCGTCGCGCTCGACGCGTTGCGCGGGGGCCTGAAGCGCGCGTCCCGCGTCGTCGAGCAGCTGCTCGCGCTCGCGCGCGAGGACCACGCGTCCGCCGAGGCCCGGCGCGAGCGCGTCGACCTCGACCAGCTCGCGCGCGACGTCGTCGCGACGCACGCCGAGATCGCCGCGGCGAAGGACGTCGACCTCGGCGCCGAGCGACTCGAGCCGCTGCGGGTCGACGGCGACCGCGCGTCGCTCGCGACGCTCCTCGCCAACCTCGTCGACAACGCGATCCGCTACACGCCGCCCGGCGGCCACGTCGACGTCGCGGTCGAGCCGCGCGACGGTGCGCCGGCGATCGTCGTGCGCGACGACGGCCCGGGCATCGCGCCGGGCGAGCGCGCGCAGGTGTTCGAGCGCTTCGCGCGCGGCGCGCGCGCCGACGTGCCCGGCACGGGCCTCGGGCTGGCGATCGTCAAGCGCATCGCCGAGCGGCACGGCGCGACCGTCGAGCTCGGTGACGGCTCCGGCGGCCGCGGGCTCGAAGTCGTCGTTCGCTTCGCGCGCTGACGTCCGGCCCGCGTCGTCAGTCGATGAACTGGTGCGCCCTCGCGAGCACCGACGGCGGGATCCGGATGCCGAGTTCACGCGCTGCCTGCTGGTTGATCACGAACTCGAGCTTCGCGGGGCGCTCGACCGGCAGGTCTCCGGGCTTCGCCCCCTTGAGGATGCGATCGACGAACGACGCGAGGCGCGCGAACGCCTCCTCGCGGTTGGGCCCGTAGCTGAACAGGTTGCCGGCGAGCGCGAACTCGGCCCAGCCGCTGATGGTGGGAATCTTCAGCCGGCGCGAGTGGGCCGCCATGCGCGAGGCGTTGGGGAGCGTGATGCCGTCCGCGAACGCGATGATGGCGTCGGCCCGCCACTTCGCGAATTCCTCGTACGCGGCATCGATGTCGGCCGTGGAGTTGGCCGGACGGTAGATGGCCTCGACACCGAGCTTCCGTGCCGCCTCCAGCGAATCCTTGACCTCCAACGGCTCGCCGGCATGGCGCGACCAGCCGACGAACGCGATCCGCGTCACGCTCGGCAGGATCTCGCGCAACGTCTCGATCCGCTTGCCCACCAGCTCGGTCATGAAGAAGCTGATGCCGGTCAGGTTGCCTCCCGGACGCGCGTAGCTCGCGACGAATCCGCCGGCGACCGGATCGCCGCTGGTGGAGAACACGATCGGTTGCTTGATCGCCGTATGGGCCAGCCGTCCCACCGACACTTGGCCGGCGACGACCACGTCCGGACGGCTCGCGAGGATGGCCGGGATCTGCTCGGTGAGCCGATCGGCCTTGCCGTCGCCCCACCAGATCGTCAGGTCGAGGTTGCGTCCCTCGACCCAGCCGTGGTCGCGCATGCCGCGGCGGAAGTTGACGAGGCTCGCGGCGTTCGGGTTCGGCGGATCCAGCCCGACCCACGCGACGCGAGCGACGCGCGGCGCCTGCGCGCGAGCCACGGCGAGATGACCCGCCGCGAGCGCGGCGAGCGAGGCGCATGCGGTGCGTCGATCCATAATCGCCCTCCCCAGTTCGATGCGCGTCAGTCGATCGCCTGGCTCGCTCGCGCGAGTATCGACGGCGGGATCGTGATGCCGAGGTCGCGCGCCGCCTTGAGGTTCACGACGAACTCGTGGACCGTCGGCCGCTCGATCGGGATGTCCGCCGCCTTCGCGCCCTTCGCGATGCGATCGACGAACGACGCGAGATGCGCGTAGACGGCCTCGCGGTTGGGCCCGTACGACATCAAGTTTCCCTGCAGCGTGAACTCCGCCCAGCCGGCGATCGTCGGCATGCGGTGGCGGCGCGAATACTCGGACATCGCCGACGCGGCGGCGAGCGACACCGCGTCCGGAAACGGGAACACGGCCTGGGCACCGGTCCGGGCGGCCTCGTCGTAGGCCGCCGCGATGTCGGCGCCGTTGTCCGCCGGCAGGTAATTCGCCTCCATGCCGGCGCGCTTCGCGGCGTCCAGCGACACGCGGACCTCCACGCCGACGCCCGCGTGCCGCGACCAGCCGATGAACGCGATGCGGCGCGCGCGGGGCAGCATCTCGCGCAGGATCTCGATCCGCTTGGTGACGAGCTCCGCCATAAACAGCGACACGCCGGTGAAGTTTCCGCCCGGGCGGGCAAAGCTCGCGGCGAACTTCGCCTCGACGGGATCGCCGCTGTAGATGAACACCACCGGCAGCGTGAAGCCGGCTTCTTTCAGCGCCCGCACAAGCTGGCCTCCCAGCACGACGACGGCGTCCGGGCGCGTCGCGGCGATCGCCGGCAATTGCGCGACGATCCGGTCGACATTGCCGTGGGCGTAGTAGCTCTCGACCACGAGCGAGCGCCCCTCGACGTAGCCGCGCTCTCGCATGCCTCGCAGGAAGTTGGCCATCGCGGGCGCATCGGTAGCGGGCGCGTCGAGCGTCACGCATGCGACGCGCAGGACGCGCGCGGATTGCGCGCGAATCCCGGATGCATGCCCGGCGGCGATGGCGACCATCGAGGCGCAGGCAGTGCGGCGATCCATCACTCCTTCTTCCCTTCGGGACGACCGACGATCCAGCATACGCCGGCCCAGGGGCGGCGGAAGGCGAGGAATCGGCGCGGCTTAAGTCTCCCTTAAGTCTGGCCGCCTATCTTGGCGACCATGCGGACGTGGGTTCGTCCGCCCCCTACCCGGCCAGGAGCTCTCCATGTCTTCGAACGTCTTCAAGCGCACCGCTCTCGCGGTCGCCATCGCCGGCGCCTTCGGTCTCGGCGCGTTCGCCGCGGACCGCCAGGTCGCCGCGCCCATGGCCTTCGCGGCCGCGCCCGCCGTCACCGCGGCCGCGCCGATCGCCGGCCTGCGCGCCTCGTTCCCGAACTTCGCCGACCTCGTCGCGCGCGAAAGCGGCGCCGTCGTCGAGGTCAGCATGATCAAGGGTTACTCGAAGACCGCGCAGAAGGGCGAAGGCCGCCTGCCGCGCGGCATTCCGCCCGAGCTCGCGCCGTTCTTCAGGGGCCAGCCGGATTCGCCCGACGGCGACCGCGGCCCGTCGCAAGGGATGGGCTCGGGCTTCATCGTCGATTCCAGCGGCATCGTGCTGACCAACGCGCACGTCGTCGACGGTGCGGACGAAGTCACGGTCCGCACGGTCGACCGCCGCGAGTACCGCGCCAAGGTGCTCGGCACGGACAAGGCCACCGATGTCGCGGTTCTCAAGATCGACGCGAAGAACCTGCCGGCCGTGCGCCTCGGCGACGCGAGCAAGCTGCGCGTCGGCGAATGGGTCGTCGCGATCGGCGCGCCCTACGGCCTCGAGCACAGCGTCACGTCGGGCATCGTCAGCGCGAAGTCGCGCACGCTGCCGGGCGACTCGGTCGTCGGCTTCATCCAGACCGACGCGGCGGTCAACCCGGGCAACTCGGGCGGCCCGCTGTTCAACCTCGACGGCGAGGTGATCGGCATCAACTCGCAGATCTTCAGCCGCTCGGGCGGATTCCAGGGCCTCGCGTTCGCGATCCCGATCAACACGGCGCTCAACGTCAAGGACCAGATCGTCGCGACCGGCAAGGTGCAGCACGGCAAGCTCGGCATCACGGTGCAGGAAGTCAACCAGGCGCTGTCCGAGAGCTTCGGCATGAAGCAGCCGGGCGGCGCGCTCGTCGGGACGGTGCAGAAGGACGGTCCCGGCGCCAAGGCGGGCATCGAGCCCGGCGACGTGATCGTCAAGTTCGACGGCCAGGAAATCCGCCGCTCGGGCGAGCTGCCGCAGCTCGTGTCGTCGGTGGCCCCCGGCAAGACCGTCAAGCTCGAGGTGTGGCGCGATGGCAAGTCGCGCGAGCTCGCCGCGACGATCGGCGAGCGTGAGGCCGCGAAAGTGGCGAAGGCCGACAAGCCGGACGCGAGCCAGGGCAAGCTCGGCCTGGTCGTCCGGCCGTTGACGAGCGACGAGAAGAAGGAATCGAAGCTCGAGCGCGGACTGGTGGTCGAAGACGTCGCGGGCCCTGCGGAGCGCGCCGGCGTGCGCCCGGGCGACGTGATCCTCTCGGTCAACCGCACCCCGGTCGACAGCCTCGAGCACATGAAGTCCCTCGTCGAGAAGTCGGGCAAGGCGGTGGCGTTGCTGATCCAGCGCGACGACGCCCGGATCTTCGTCCCGGTTCCGCTCGGGTGAGCGGAATCTCGGGGGGCCTTTCCCCGAACGGGCCCGTCTTTCGACGGGCCCTTTTTTTTTGCCTGCCGTCCTTGGGTCCCCATTGACAGTCGGTATCAAAGTGATATCGTATTGATACTGCCTGTCCCTTCAAGGAGTCGCCATGGACGTCCCCGCCTCCCGCTCCGCTCCCCGCGCGATCCACGCCGAGCGGCCGATCACCACCTGGAACGGCTTCCTGATGCTCGGCGTCGGGCTGGCGTTCTTCCTTGCCGCGATCTGGCAGCTCATTTCGATGGTCGGCGCCGGGCGGCCCACGCTCGGCGCGATCGGGCTCGTCGTCCTGTGGTTCGTGCTCGGCGTGCTCGTGCTCTCGGGGCTCTACACGCTCCAGCCCAACACCGGCGCGATCCTGCAGCTCTTCGGCGACTACCGCGGCACGAGCCGCGTGCCGGGGCTGCGCTTCACCAACCCGTTCTACTCGAACAAGAAGCTTTCGCTCCGCGCACGCAACCTGACCGGCGAGCGCCTGAAGGTGAATGACAAGCGCGGCAACCCGATCGAGATCGCCGCGGTCGTCGTGTGGCACGTCGACGACACCGCGCGCGCCGTGTTCGAGGTCGACGACTACGAGAACTTCGTCAAGGTGCAGAGCGAGGCCGCGGTGCGCCACCTCGCCTCGTCGTTCGCCTATGACGAGGACGACACTTCGGGCGAGCCGGCCGGACCCACGCTGCTCGGCTCGGCGGACGTCGTCGC
>DATBSV010000022.1:0-3744 GCA_036559685.1 Casimicrobiaceae bacterium | reverse complement strand
CACGGCGAGCCGATCGACCAGGGGCTCGCGATCGCGTTTCCCGCGCCCGCGTCGTACACGGGCGAGACCGTCGTCGAACTCCACGGCCACGGCAGCCCCGCCGCGATGCGGCTCCTGCTCGCGCGCTGCCTCGCGCTCGGCGCGCGGCTCGCCGAGCCCGGCGAGTTCACGAAGCGCGCGTTCCTCAACGGCAAGCTCGACCTCGCGCAGGCGGAGAGCGTCGCGGACCTGATCGACGCGGCGAGCGCGACGGCCGCGCGCGCGGCCGCGCGGAGCCTCGCCGGCGCGTTCTCGCGCGAGGTGCACGCGATCGTCGCAGCGGTCACGGAGCTGCGCATGGTGACCGAGGCGAGCCTCGACTTCCCGGAGGAGGACGTCGAGTTCGTGCGCGCGTCCGACGCTGCGCGCAAGCTCGCCAGGGTCCGTGACGACGTTACGCGCCTGGTCGCCCGCGCAGCCACGGGCGCCAGGCTCGCCGCGGGCCTGGTCGTCGTGCTGGTGGGGCGTCCCAACGTCGGCAAGTCGAGCCTGATGAACCGGCTTGCCCGCGACGACGTCGCGATCGTGACCGACGTGCCGGGCACGACGCGCGACACGGTCGAGCGCGCGGTCGAGATCGGCGGCATCCCGCTGACCGTGATCGACACGGCGGGCCTGCGCGACGCCGGCGACACGGTCGAGAAGCTCGGGATCGAGCGCACGTGGGCCGCCGTCGAGCGCGCCGACCTCGCGCTCGTGCTCGTCGATGCGCGCGAGAGCGGCGACGGGATCACACCTGACGATCGCGCGATCGTCGCGCGCCTGCCGTCTCGGCTGCCGCGTATCGTCGTCCACAACAAGGCCGACCTGGCACGGCGGGCGCCCGCGGCCGAGCCTCGCGGCGAGGGCATGCACGTCTGGCTCTCGGCGCTCGACGGCGCCGGCGTCGATCTCCTCGAGCGCGAGGTGCTCGCGATCGCCGGCGTCGAAGGCGCCGCCGAGGACGCATTCATCGCACGCGAGCGTCATCTCGACGCGCTGCGTCGCGCCGCCGCGCATCTCGCCGCTGCTGCCGCGCACCTGGACGTCGACGCGCCGCCGCTCGAGCTATACGCCGAGGAATTGCGCGAGGCGCAGAACGCGCTCGCGTCGATCACCGGCGAATTCACCGCCGACGACCTGCTCGGCGCGATCTTCTCGCGCTTCTGCATCGGCAAGTAGTTGCGTTCCCCCGGCAGGCCTACAATGGCCGAAACGGAGCACCGATGGCCAGGACCCAGCTCGCACGCACGCTCGCCGCCGCCGCGCTCGCCGCACTGGCGTACGGCGCGATCGCCCAGGCGCCGCCGCCGATGACCATCGGCGTCCTGTCGTCGGGCACTTACGAAGGGCGCGCGACGCTCGATCAGGCGCTGATGCAGGGGCTGCGCGAGCGCGGCTATGTCGAGGGAACGAACCTCACGGTGGTGCGCCGCTACGGCGCGAGCCAGAGCAAGCAGAACGCCGCCGAGCTTGCAACCATGAAGCTCGACGCGGTACTGACGACCTGCACGCCGTCCACGCGAACGATGCAGGAAGCGTCTGCCACGGTGCCGATCGTCATGGCGGCTGTGTCCGATCCGGTGCGCCAGAAGATCATCGACAGCTACGCGAAGCCGGGCCGCAACGTCACCGGCACGGCGAGCCAGGACGAGGACCTTGCCGCCAAGCGCCTCGAAATGCTGGTCGCGCTGGCGCCGACGGCGAAGACCGTCGCCGTGCTCGCGAACGGCATCAATCCGGTTCACGCGCTCGCGTATCCCCTGCTGGAGCGCGAGGCGAAACGGTTCGGGCTGACCACGGTGCGATACGAGATCAACAGTGACAAGCTCGACCAGGCGGTCGCCAACGCGGCGGCGGCCGGGGCGACGGCGCTGTACGTCATGCCGGACGATCCGCTGATGCTGAACCTCCGCGTGAGGATCGTCGAGCTCGCCGCCCGCTACCGGCTGCCGGGCGTCTACTTCGCGCGCGAGTTCGTCGACGTCGGTGGCCTCGCGAGCTACGGAGCCAACCTGCCGGCGAGCTACCGGACCGCGGCGAGCTACATCCTGCGCGTCAAGGACGGGGCAGCACCTGCGGCCTTGCCCGTGGCGCAGCCGACCCATTTCGAGATGGTCGTGAACGAGCGCACCGCGAGGGCGCTGGGCCTCGGGATCCCCCCGGCGATCCGCGCGAGCGCCGACGTCCTGCCGTAGCCGGCGGCGCTTCCTGTATCGTTACGCGCGCTCGTCCGAGGAGAACTTTCATGAACCCCCTTTCCCTGCTGCGCGCCGCCCTCGGCGCGACGGCGCTTGTCCTCGCCGGGCACGCGCTTGCTATCGACCAGCTCAAGGTCCTGGTTCCCGCCGGCCCCGGCGGCGGCTTCGACCAGACCGGGCGCAACCTCGGAGCCGCCATGCAGGCGGCCGGTGCGGTCAAGAGCATCCAGTACGACAACAAGGGCGGCGCCGGCGGCGCCATCGGCCTCGCGCAGTTCATCACGACGAGCAAGGGCGACCCCAACGCGATGATCGTCGCCGGCATGGTGACGGTCGGCGCGACGCACATGAACAAGAGCCCGGTGACGCTCGCGAACGTCGTGCCGATCGCGCGCCTAACGGCCGAGCCCGAAGCGATCGTCGTCAATGCGAGCTCGCCGATCAAGAACGCGAAGGACCTGGCCGCCGCGCTGAAGGCGAATCCCGGAGCGGTCAGCTTCGCGGGCGGCTCGGCCGGCGGGACCGACCACATCCTCGCCGGGCTGATCGCGAAGGAAGCCGGCGTCGATCCGTCGAAGGTCAACTACGTGGCGTTCACGAGCGGCGCCGAGGCCGTCGCGGCGGTGCTGGGCGGCCAGGTGTCCGTCGGCGTCTCGGGGATCGGCGAGTTCGCGCAGCACATCAAGGCGGGGCGCGTGCGGGCGATCGCGGTCTCGTCGGGCGCGCGCATCACGGGCGTCGACATCCCGACGCTCAAGGAGCAGGGCGTCAACGTCGAGCTCGTCAACTGGCGCGGCGTCTGGGGCGCGCCCGGCATCACGCCCGACCAGCGCAAGGCGCTGATCGCGGCCGTCGAGGCGGGCATCGCGAACGCGAAGTGGAAGGAAACGCTCGAGAAGCTCGACTGGCTGCCCTACGTGGTGACCGGCGATGCATTCGGCGCGTTCGTCGAATCCGAGCAGAAGCGCGTCGGCGCGATCCTCGACACCCTGAACCTCGGCGCGAAGAAGTAGCCGGCACCGCGGCGCGATGGACGCCCGCCGCCGCGACGTGTCGGAAATCGCGATCTCGGGCGCGATCGTCGCGCTCGCGGCGTTCGTCTTCACCGAGCTTCCGAGCATCCCGGCCGAGGGCGGCTACTCGGCCGTCGGCCCGCGTTTCGCCCCGCTGATCGTCGGCATCGGGCTTCTCGCGATCGGCCTCCTGCTGCTTCGCCAGGCGCTGACCGGCGGCTGGCGCGACCGCGGTCCGCCGCCCGAGGAGGCGTTGCACCTGCCGTCGTTCCTGTGGATCGCCGGCGGACTGGCCGTGCAGATGGCCATCGTCGGCTTCGCCGGCTTCACGATCGCCTCGACGCTGCTGTTCACCGCGGTCGCGCGCGGCTTCGGCAGCACGCGCGTCGCGCACGACGCGATCATCGGCTTCGTGCTGACCGCCGCGGTGTTCGTGTTCTTCACGCGCGTGCTCGGGCTCTCGCTTCCGGCGAGCCCGCTCGGGATCCTCTGACGATGGGCGGCCTCGAAGG
>DATBSV010000021.1:0-18106 GCA_036559685.1 Casimicrobiaceae bacterium | reverse complement strand
CGAAGCATCGTGTCGCTGCTATTCACCAGGGCTCGGAACGGACTCTTGAGCCAGTCTTCCTCGCTTTCCGCGGTCGGCGTTCGAGGAAACGTTTCGAGCACCGCTTGCTCGCCGCGAGCCCACCGCACGAGATGGCTGTCGAACGAGGGATCCAGGAACTCGGAAACGCCAGCCGCTCGCATCAGCGGCACGCCCACTGCAAGCAGCCGCCCGCAGAGGCGCGAAAGCAGTTCCACCTCGTCGACGGCGTCCAGCGCATCGCGCAGCGTGGCGTCGATCAGGGCGGCCGCGTCGTTCACGCGCCGAGCATACCGCGCTCCTCGATGAATCGCACGACGGTGTCCAGGCCCTGCTTCGTCTTGAGGTTCGTGAACACGAAAGGCCGCTCGCCGCGCTGCTTCCGCGCGTCGCGCTCCATGACGTCGAGATTCGCGCCGACGTAGGGCGCGAGGTCGGTCTTGTTGATGATCAGCAGGTCCGATCGCGTGATGCCCGGGCCGCCCTTGCGCGGAATCTTCTCGCCGCCGGCGACGTCGATCACGTAGAGGCACAGGTCGGCGAGCTCGGGCGAGAACGTCGCGGCGAGGTTGTCGCCGCCGCTCTCGACGAAGATCAGGTCGAGCCCCGGGAAGCGCTCGCTCATCCGGTCGATCGCCTCGAGATTGATCGACGCGTCCTCGCGGATCGCGGTATGCGGGCAGCCGCCCGTCTCCACGCCCATGATGCGCTCGGGCACGAGCGCCTCGGCGACGACGAGCAACCGCTCGTCCTCCTTGGTGTAGATGTCGTTGGTGACGACCGCGAGGTTCCAGCGATCGCGCATCGCCTTGCACAGCATCTCGACGAGCGTCGTCTTGCCGGAGCCGACCGGGCCGCCGATGCCCACGCGCAGCGGGGAACGCTTGATCATGATCGGAAGAGCCTCGAATACTGGGTTTCGTGACGCGACGACGCGATCGCGAGGCCGGGCGCGGACGACCACAGGTCGTCGTCGCCGATCGTCGCTGCGATCTCGGTGGCCTCCGCGACCGCGCCCTGCGCGGCGAGCAGGATGCGTTGGCCGGCGAGCTGGCCGAACGGCCCGGACTTGAGTGTGGCCGCCACGAGGTTCTCCGCGGTTCCCCAGAGGAACGCCACGACGGCATCCCTCGCGTCGATGCCCAACGCCACGGCGGCCGCCGCATAGGCGGTCGGGAACGTCGGCTCGGCCAGCGCCGCGACGCGCTCGCGCCACGCCGGCGATCCGCGCTCCCACGCGGCGACGAGCTTTGCGAGCGATGCGCCCATCTGCAACGTCTCGGCGCGGAGCTCCTTCGTCTCGCGTGTGGCGAGCACGCGCTCGTTCCAGTGCGCGACGCTCGTGTCGTCGTCGCGGCTCCAGGCGGCGTGCAGCCGCACGAGTGCCGGGGCGTCGAAATGCGCGAGCGGTCCCAGCACGACGTCGACGATCCAGGCGGATGCCGACGCCTCGTCGGCGACGTCGCCGTCGTGGATCGCGCGCTCGAGGCCCTGCGAATACGAGTACGCGCCCACGGGCAGCGCCGGGCTCGCGAGCTGCAGCAGCGCGGCGAGCGTCCGGGCGTCAGGCATGCGAATGACCGCTCATGCGAGAGGCGAGCGTGTCCGACGGGCGGTGCGCAGGGCCATGCGAATACGCGCCCGCCTCCGGCTCGAACGGCAGCGTCGCGTCCTCGACGCTCACGCCGACCCCCTCGAGCATCTCACGCAGCACGTGGTCGCGCTCGAGCTTGAGCCAGCCCTCGCCCACCTCGACCGCGACGTGGCGATTGCCGAGATGGTAGGCGGCGCGCGCGAGCGCGCGCGGATCCGGCGCCCGTACGACCATGACCGGTTGCGGAGCGGCGACGACCGCGACGATTTCGCCCGACGCCGACGCCAGCCGATCGCCACCGCGCAGGATCTCGCCGCGCGTCAGGAACACGCCCGCCTCGCGGCCGTCGTCGAGCCGGACGCGCTGGCGCGTCACGCCGCGGCGCTCCCATTGCAGCGTCAGCGTCGCGTGGGCGGTTGCGTCGCGCGAAGCGCGTCGGTCGAGCTCGAGCATCAGAACAGGAAATACCGTTGCGCCATCGGCAGCACTTTCGCCGGCTCGCACAGCAGCGTCTGGCCGTCGGCGACGACGACGTAGGTCTCGGGGTCGACGCTGATGCGCGGCGTGTAGGCGTTGTGGATCATGTCGGCCTTCTTGAGGTCGCGCACGCCGCCGATCGGCACGATGGTCTTCGCGAGGCCGTAGCGCCCGGCGACGTCGTCGTCGAACGCGCGGCGCGAGACGAACGTCAGCGAGCTCCGGGCGTTCGCGCCGGCGAACGCGCCGAACATGGGACGACCGTGCACCGGCTGCGGCGTCGGGATCGACGCGTTGGGATCGCCCATCTGCGCCCACGCGATCGAGCCGCCCTTAAGCACCAGCGACGGCTTGACGCCGAAGAACGCCGGTCGCCACACCACGAGGTCCGCCCACTTGCCGACCTCGACCGAGCCGACCTCGCCCGCGATGCCGTGCGTCAGCGCCGGGTTGATCGTGAGCTTCGCGATGTAGCGCTTGACGCGGAAGTTGTCGTGCTGAGACGGGTCCTCGGGCAGCGAGCCGCGCTGGACCTTCATCTTGTGCGCGGTCTGGAAGCAGCGCGTGATCGATTCGCCGACGCGTCCCATCGCCTGCGAGTCCGACGCGATCATCGAGAAGGCGCCGAGGTCGTGCAGGATGTCCTCGGCAGCGATGGTCTCGCGCCGGATGCGCGACTCGGCGAACGCCACGTCCTCGGCAATGCCCGGGTCGAGGTGGTGGCACACCATGAGCATGTCGAGGTGCTCGTCGAGCGTGTTGACGGTGAACGGCCGCGTCGGGTTGGTCGACGACGGCAGCACGTTGGGCTCGCCGCACACGCGGATGATGTCGGGCGCATGCCCGCCACCGGCGCCCTCGGTGTGGTAGCTGTGGATCGTGCGGCCCTTGAACGCCGCGATCGACGCCTCGACGAAGCCCGACTCGTTGAGCGTGTCGGTGTGGATCGCGACCTGCGTGTCGGTCTCGTCGGCGACGGTGAGGCAGCAGTCGATCGCCGCGGGCGTCGTGCCCCAGTCCTCGTGCAGCTTGAGGCCGATCGCGCCGGCTGCGACCTGCTCGCGCAGCGCGTCGGGCAGGCTCGCGTTGCCCTTGCCGGTGAAGCCCAGGTTCATCGGGAACGCGTCGGCGGCCTGCAGCATGCGCTCGAGGTGCCATGGACCCGGCGTGCAGGTCGTCGCCGACGTGCCGGTCGCCGGGCCGGTGCCGCCGCCGATCATCGTCGTGATGCCCGAGGCGAGCGCCTCCTCGATCTGCTGCGGGCAGATGAAGTGGATGTGGGTGTCGATCGCCCCCGCCGTAACGATCATGCCTTCGCCCGCGATCGCCTCGGTTCCCGGGCCGATGATGATCGTGACGCCGGGCTGGATGTCGGGATTGCCGGCCTTGCCGATGCCGGCGATGCGGCCGTGCTTGATCCCGATGTCGCACTTGACCACGCCCCAGTGGTCGAGCACGAGCGCGTTGGTGATCACCGTGTCGACGGCATCGCGCGAGGTGCGCTGCGACTGGCCCATGCCGTCGCGGATCACCTTTCCGCCGCCGAACTTGACCTCCTCGCCGTAGGTCGTGAAGTCGCGCTCGACCTCGATCCACAGCTCGGTGTCGGCAAGGCGCAGCCGATCGCCCGTCGTCGGGCCGAACATCTCCGCGTAGGCTCGGCGTCCGAGGCGCGTGGCCATGTCAGTTTCCGAGCGGGCCGCTGACGAGGCCGTTGAAGCCGTGCACGATGCGATCGCCGGCGAGCGCGACCAGCGTCACCGTGCGCGTCTGGCCCGGCTCGAAGCGCACCGCGGTGCCGGCGGCGATGTCGAGTCGGAAGCCACGCGCACGTGCGCGCTCGAAGTCGAGCGCCTCGTTGGTCTCGAAGAAGTGGTAGTGCGACCCGACCTGGATCGGCCGGTCGCCACGATTGGCGACCGTGACCGTGACGCGCTCGCGCCCGACGTTGATCTCGATGTCGCCGTCGCCGACGACGAGCTCGCCCGGGATCATCGCGTCAGCCCACCAGGCCGACCGCGAACCACACGCCCGCCGCGGCGATCAGCGCGCCGGCGACGCGCAGGCCGTAGCGCGATGCGATGCGCAGCATGAGACCGAGGCCCATGCCCGCCAGTTGCAGGAGCGCGGTCGCGATCGCGATCCCGCCCAGGTACGCGTTGAAGTTGCCGCTCGCGCCCGCTTCGGTGCCGTGCGCGTAGCCGTGGAACGCGCCGAACACGATGCAGATCGCCACCGCGCCGGTCACGGTGAACGCGTTCGCACGCATGATCATCGTGCCGAGGACGACGAGCGACGCGACTATCATCAGCTCGGTCGCGTCGAACTTCGCGTGACCCAGGCCGGCCCAGGCGGCCACCGTCATCGCTGCGACGAACGCGACCGGCAGCAGCCACGCGCGGCGCCACGGGTACGCCATGCTCCAGATGCCCACGGCGATCGCCGCGAGCATGTGGTCGACGCCCGAGGTGACGTGCACGATGCCGTCGCCGAGCCCGGCGATGTCGCCATGGCCGGCGTGCGCGAGCGCGGCGAGCGGCATGCAGGCGAGCGCGGCGATGGCGGCGAGCGTGGGGTGGAAGCGGATGCGCATGGCGAGCCTCACGGGATCGGTTGGTGGACGGTGACGAGCTTGGTGCCGTCGGGAAACGTGGCTTCGACCTGGATGTCGGGAATCATCTCGGGGATGCCTTCCATCACGTCGTCGCGCGTCAGGAGCGTCGTGCCGTAGTGCATCAGGTCGGCGACCGAGCGCCCATCGCGCGCGCCCTCGAGGATCGCCGCGCTGATGTACGCGATCGCCTCGGGATGGTTGAGCTTCACGCCCCGCGCCTTGCGCCGCTCGGCGACGAGGCCGGCGGTGAAGATCAGAAGCTTGTCCTTCTCGCGGGGCGTCAGGTCCATGATCCGAACATAGTCAGGTGGCCCAGAGCCGGAGCGGCTGCGGGTCGAGGCCGGTGAGCGCGGGGCGCAGTCGCCTCCAGATCGCGATGAAAGCGTCGCGCGCCTGCTCGGCTTCGTCGGCGAGGCAACGGATCATCATGAGCCCGCGCACCGGCATGGTCAGGCCGATGCGGGGCGATTCGCCGGCCGCGTCGCGGCACGATGCGAGCAGCGCCTCGTCGATACCGCTGCCTGCAGCGAACATCGTCGCGACGACCCTGTGCCCGCGAAGCCCGACGCGCGAGCGCAGCCAGTTGTCGTCGCCGCGCAGGTCGAGGGTGTCATCGACGACGGGCACGCCACCGCGGCGGATGTTCAGCCTTTGTCGCCAGCGGCCTTGCGCGAACGCTTCACCGCGCGCGCGCCGCCCGAGCGCGACGATGTCCCAGCCGATCGCGACCGCGTCGTGCGCTAGGTCGAGGTCGAGCGTCGCGCTCGCGCGCGCGCCGTCGAATACGATCGTCTCGGGCGGCAGCCACTCGACGATCGCGCCCTCCGCGACGCGCAAGGCGATGCGCTGGCGCGACGGGGCGGTCGCGCAGCGGTAGAACTTCGCGGCGCCGGGCATGGCCAGCACCGCGTGCGCCCGCGCGCGCACGTCGACGTCGATGTCGAGCGTGTCGCCGGCCGCGACGCCGCCGGGCGGATGCACGATAACGACATGGCACGCGTCCGGCCCCTCCGGATGCAGCGCACGCTGCACCGTGAGCGGCCCGTCATGCCGCACGTGCGCAAGCACGCATCCGTGCGCGCGGCGCTCGAATGCGAGGTCGAGCCGCGCGGCCCAGCCTTCGCCGGTGCGCAGCGCGGCGAGCGTCGCCGTCGAGAGATCGCGCGCGCTCATGCCGTCGCCGTCATCCCGCGGTGCGCCCAACCCGTCATCCGGCGCTCGAGCACGGCGAACGCCTCGTACATCACCATCGCCATCACGCCGATCACGAACAGGCCCGCGAACACCAGCGGCATGCGCATCGACGAGCCGGCCGCCATCATCAGGTAGCCGATCCCCTCGTTCGACGCGACGGTCTCCGAGACGACGGTGCCGACGAAGGCCAGGGTGATCGCGACCTTGAGAGAGGCGAAGAAATACGGCAGCGAGCGAGGCAGGCCGACCTTGGTCAGCACGTCGAGCCGCGTCGCGCCGAGCGCGCGCAGCACGTCCTCGAGCTCGGGCTCGAGCGTCGCGAGCCCGGTCGCGACATTGACGACGATCGGGAAGAAGCAGATCAGGAAAGCCGTCAGGATGGCGGGCGCCGTCCCAATGCCGAACCAGACGACGAGGATCGGCACGAACGCCGACTTGGGAATGCTGTTGAACGCGACCAGCAGCGGGTAGAGCGCGCTGTAGACGACGCGCGACGTGCCGACCAGCACGCCGAGCAGCAGGCCGACGCCGACGCCGATCGCGAACCCGGCCATCGTCGTCCAGAACGTCTGCCACGCGTGGCCGGCGATCGCGCGGGCATGTTCGACGAGCGAGCGGGCGATCTGGATCGGCGACGGAAAGATGAATTCGGAGATGTTGAAGATCGAGCAGATCGCCTGCCACACGACGACGATCGCGACTGCGAGCAGCCATGGCGCCCAGCGCTCGAGTTGTCGGTTCCGCGTCGTCATGCCGCTTTGCGCACCATCCCGATGCGCTCGCGCATGTCGTGCACGATGTCGGTGAAGTGGTCCGTGTACGTCACCTCGAGGTCGCGCGGCCGCGGCAGATCGATCTCGCGCCTGGCGAGGATGCGGCCCGGCCGCTTGCTCATCACGTAGACCGTGTCGGCAAGGAACACGGCCTCGCGCAGGTCATGCGTCACGAGGATGACGGTGAAGCGATGCTCGGCCCACAGGTCGCGCAGCACGCACCACAGCTCCTCGCGCGTGAACGCGTCGAGCGCGCCGAACGGCTCGTCGAGCAGCAGCATCTTGGGCTGGTGAACGAGCGCGCGGCAGATCGACGCGCGCTGCTGCATCCCGCCCGAGAGCTGCCACGGGTAGCTGCCCTCGTAGCCCTCGAGCCCGACGGTCTTCAGGAGCGCCTTCGCGCGCGCGGCGAACTTCTCGCGGTCGCGCTTGAACGTCGAGCGGTACGGTTCAACGATCTCGAGCGGGAGGAGCACGTTGTCGAGCGTCGTGCGCCACGGCAGCAGGGTGGGCGCCTGGAACGCCATGCCGGCGATCTTGAGCGTGCGCGTGACGCGCACGCCCTCGACGTCGACCTCGCCGCGCGTCGCGGCCTTGAGGCCCGTCGCGAGCTTCATGAACGTGCTCTTGCCGCAGCCGGACGGCCCGACGATCGCGACGAACTCGCCCTGCGCGATCGAGAGCGTGATGTCCTCGACCGCGAACGCCTCCTGGCCCTCGTACGCGAGCCAGACGTGCCGGAAGTCGACGAACGGCGCGGCGGCGCCGGCCGCCGCCAGGGGGGCTGCGGTCACGCGCGCGCTCGGCTACTTCGGAAACACCATCCGGTCGGCCTTCGACGGCAGGTAGCTGCCATTCCAGATCTGCTCGGGCTTGACGGGGTTCTTGAGGTCGAACGCCGCGGAGACCTGCGTCACCATGTTTGCAAGACGCTGCGGCCGCACGTCGCCGAGGCCATCGGCCCTGGCGATGGGCGTGTCCACGATCCCGGGGATCGCGAGCTTCATCCTGCGCTTCTCTAGCGCCTCGTCGATCAGCGGGTCGCGCTCCTTCACGTAACGGATCGAGCCTTCGGGATCGGCGAGGACGTCACGCACGCCCTTCGCCATCGCGCGAAGGAACCCGCGCACCGCCTCCGGCTTCTCCTTGAGGAAGGCCTCGGACACGATGATCGCGTTGCTGTAGAGGTCGACTCCGTTCTGCGGGTACATCATCACGTCGATGTCCTCATCCTTGACGCCGCGCGCGTTGAGGTTGAGGAGGCTCGTGAAGTTGAACCCGGTGATGGCGTCGACGTCGCCGCGCACCAGCATCGTCTCGCGCAACGGCGGATCCATCGCGGTCCACGCGATCTTCGACGCGTCGAGCTTGTTTGCCTTGACGAAGATCGGAAACGCCTTGCGTCCGGCGTCGAACACCGGCGCGCCCATCTTCTTGCCCTGCAGATCCGCGGGCGACTTGATGCCGGTCTTCTTGAGCGAAATCACCGCCGCCGGGGATGCGTCGTACAGCATCATCACCGCGACCGGCTTGGTCGGCGCCGTCGGGTTGTTGCCAATGAACTCGATCAGCGCGGCGAGGTCCGCGAAGCCCATCTGGTAGGCGCCCGACGCGACGCGGTTGACGGCGTTGCCCGAGCCGCTGCCCGCGTCGATCTCGACGTCGAGCTTCTCCTGCGCGAAGTAGCCCTTCGCCTTGGTCAGTAGGAACAGCGACGACGGGCCCTCGAAGCGCCAGTCGAGCTGGAACTTGATCTTCTCCTGCGCCGCGGCGAGGCCGGGCGCGAGCCCTACGACCGCCGCCAGCGCCGCCGCGACCGCACGGCCCGTCCATCCCCGCCGACGCTCTTCCGCCTTTCGCATGACCCGCGCTCCCCGGTTCGCGCACCACGGCGGTGCCGGGCGGGACGCCCGCGCACCGTCATGACGCAGCTTGTAGTCCCCCGGAAGGCTTCCGGGGGTCGAGGACACAAGTTTAGCGAATCACATGCCACCCCGGCGGCTCGGCCGGGTCAGAACGAGAAGACGAAGTGGTCGTGCTGGTGCTCGGAAGGCGTGCGGGTGACGGCGGCCTTGGCCATGCGCAGGAACTCGAGGACCTTGCCCTCGGTGGACTCCCACGCCTCGCCACGCTCGAGATCCACGCGCAAGAGCCCGAGGCGCGGGTCGGTCGGCCCCTCGGTGAACCAGGCGCCGGCGAGCGTCGACCACATCTCCCTGGCGCGCTGCGGGTCGATCACGACGCTGGCATGGCCCTGCAGGGCGACGTATGCGTTGTCGCCCGGCTCCGCGTAGGACAGGATGATCTCGGGCTGCGCGCGCACCTCGTCGGCGACGCCGCCGTCGACCGGGACGAAGAACCACAGCACGCCAGGCTTCTCGGCCTTCTGCGTGGTCAGCGGCCGCAGGCGCACGCCGCCGTCGCCGCCCATCGTGATCACCATCGCGACCGGTGTCTTCTCGAGGCGCTCGAACAGTTGCTCGCGCGCCTCGTCGGTCGCGCGCGGCGCGTCGCTCGACACCTCCAGCGTCGCGGCGAGGTCGGCTTGCGCCTGCGTGTGACTGCGCAGCGGCTCGGTCGGCAGGGTCGGCGGATGGGTCATGGCGGGCTCCTTGGTCAAAGGAACGAGCATGAACCGCGCGGGTTTGTCCAGCGATCGGTCGTCGACCGCAAAATCGTGTCGGTCTTCGCCGACGCTACAAGAGCGCCTGCTGCTTGAACATGTTCGCGTCGACCGTCGTCAGCGCCGTCATGTTGACGATGCGACGCACCGTCGCCGACGGCGTCAGGATGTGCACCGGCTTCGCGACGCCGAGCAGGATCGGGCCGAGCGTGACACCGCCGCCCGACGTGACCTTCAGCAGGTTGAACGAGATGTTGGCGGCGTCGAGCGTCGGCATCACGAGCAGGTTCGCCTCGCCCCTGAGGCGGGAGTTCGGAAGCGCGACGTTGCGCACTTCCTCGGAGAGTGCCGCGTCGCCTTGCATCTCGCCGTCCACCTCGAGATCCGGATCCATCGCGTTCACGAGCGCAAGCGCATGGCGCATCTTCGCCGCCGTCGGCTGTTCGCTCGTGCCGAAGCTCGAGTGCGACAGGAGTGCGACCTTCGGCGTAATCCCGAAGCGGCGGATTTCCTCGGCCGCGAGCAGCGTGATCTCGGCGAGCTGCTCGGCGGTCGGGTCGGGATTGACGTACGTGTCGGTGATGAACACCGTGCGGTTGGTCATCATCAGCGCGTTCATCGCGGCGTAGGTGCGCACGCCGCGCTTGAGCCCGATCACCTGGTCGACATAGCGACGGTGCATCTGGTGCGTGCCGAACATGCCGCACAGCATGCCGTCGGCGTCGCCCATGTGGATCATCAGCGCGCCGATCAACGTGTTGCGCCGGCGCAGCTCGATCTTGGCGTAGTCCTGCGAGATGCCCCTGCGCTCGGTCAGCCGGTAGTACTCCTGCCAGTAGTCGCGGTAGCGGTCGTCCTGCTCGGGATTGACCGCCTCGAAGTCCTTGCCCGCCTTGAGCCGCAATCCGAAGCGCTCGATGCGCTGCTGCAGCACCGCGGGGCGGCCGACCAGGATCGGCTTCGCGAGGCCTTCGTCGACGACGACCTGCACGGCCCGCAGGACCCGCTCGTCCTCGCCCTCCGCATAGACGATGCGGCGCGGCGACTGCTTGGCCGACGCGAAGATCGGCTTCATCAACAGGCCCGACTGGTACACGAACTGCGTGAGCCGCTGCACGTACGCCTCGAAATCGTCGATCGGCCGCGTCGCGACGCCGGAGTCCATCGCCGCCTTCGCGACGGCCGGCGCGATGCGCACGATGAGCCGCGGATCGAACGGCTTCGGGATCAGGTACTCGGGCCCGAAGCGGATGTTCTCGAGGTTGTAGGCGTGCGCCACGACCTCGGACTGCTCGGCCATCGCGAGGTCGGCGATCGCGCGCACCGACGCGAGCTTCATGGCCTCGTTGATCGTCGTCGCGCCGACATCCAGCGCGCCCCGGAAGATGAACGGGAAGCACAGCACGTTGTTGACCTGGTTCGGGAAGTCCGAGCGCCCGGTAGCGATCACCGCGTCGGGTCGCGCCGCCTTCGCGACGTCCGGCATGATCTCGGGCTCGGGGTTCGCCAGCGCGAGGATCAGCGGCCGCTCCGCCATCAGCGCGAGCCACTCGGCCTTCAGCACGCGCCCGGCGGAAAGCCCGATGAAGATGTCGGCGCCCGGCAGGATGTCCTTCAGCGCGCGCGCCTTCGTGCGCTGCGCATAGCGGATCTTGTTGTCGTCCATCTCCTCGGTGCGTCCCTCGTAGACGACCCCCTTGATGTCCGACACCCAGACGTTCTCCCTGCGGATGCCGAGCGACACGAGCAGGTCGAGGCACGCGAGCGCCGCGGCGCCGGCGCCCGAGCACACGAGCTTGACGTCGGCGAACTCCTTGCCGACGACGCGCAGCCCGTTCATCACGGCCGCGCCGACGATGATCGCGGTGCCGTGCTGGTCGTCGTGGAACACCGGGATCTTCATCCGCTCGCGGCACGCGCGCTCGATGTAGAAGCACTCGGGCGCCTTGATGTCCTCGAGGTTGATGCCGCCGAACGTCGGCTCGAGCGCGCAGATCATGTCGATGAGCTTGTCGGGATCGCGCTCGTCGAGCTCGATGTCGAAGCAGTCGATGCCGGCGAACTTCTTGAACAGCACCGCCTTGCCTTCCATCACCGGCTTGCCTGCGAGCGCGCCGATCGCGCCGAGGCCCAGTACCGCGGTGCCGTTGGTCACGACGCCGACCAGGTTGCCTCGCGAAGTCAGGTTTCGCGCTTCGGCCGGATCGCGCACGATCTCCTCGCACGCGGCCGCGACGCCGGGCGTGTACGCGAGCGCGAGGTCGCGCTGGTTGGAGAGCTGCTTGGTCGGCGCGATCGCGATCTTCCCCGGCGGGTACAGCCGGTGGTACTCGAGCGAGGCCTCGCGGATCGAGCGTTCGGTTTCAGGCATGGCTTGAGGTCGTGCGGAGGGACGCTCGCAGCGAGAGCGCGGGACCAGTGTATCGGGGCCGAGCCGATTTGCAATGGGCCCTATAATTCCGGTCCCCATGTCGTCCGGCATCCTGTTCTGGCTCATTGCGTTCGCGCTGGTCGTCGCGACGCTCGCGGCGCTCGTCGTCCCGTTGCTCCGCCGCTCGCCCGCGCGCTCGCGTCCCGCCGAAGCCGACGCGGCAGCGGCGATCTACCGCGACCAGTCGCGTCAGCTCGACGACGACGTCGCCGTCGGCGTCATCAGCGCGGACGAGCGCGAGCGCGCGCACGAGGAGATCGTCGCGCGGCTCGGCGACGAGCTCGCCACGCCACCCGAGCCTGCCGCCACCGCGTCGCCGCACGCCGCATGGATCGCCGCGATCGTGATCGTCGCGCTGCTTCCCGCGACCGCGTTGCTCGCCTACCTCGTGCTCGGCAGTCCGCAAGCCATCGACGCGGGCGTCGCCCGCCAGCGCCTCGGCGAGCCGGAGATCGTCGCAATGGTCGAGAGGCTCGCCGAGCGGATGAAGGCGCAGCCCGACGATCCGAAGGGCTGGCTCCTGCTCGGCCGCTCGATGGGCGCGCTCCAGCGGTTCAAGGATTCCGCCGACGCATACGCGCAGGCAGCCGCGCGGCTGCCAAACGACGCCGACGTCCTCGCCGACTGGGCCGACGCGCAAGCGATGGCGCAGGGCCGTACGCTCGCGGGCAAGCCGACCGAGATCGTCGAGCGCGCGCTCGCGATCGACCCGAAGCATCCCAAGGCGCTGGCGCTCGCGGCGTCGGCGGCGATGGAGCGGCGCGACGACACGACGGCGATCCGGCACTGGAACGCGCTGCTCGCGACATTGCCGCCCGACAGCGAGCATGCGCGCGACGTGCGCGCGACGATCGCGCAGCTCGGCGGCAAGGCCGTTGCACCCGCGCCATCCGCCACGGCCGCCGCGGCGTCGGGCCGCACGAGCGGCCGCGTCATCGTCGCGCCGGCGCTGGCGTCGCGCGTTCCGCCGCAGGCGACGCTGTTCGTGTTCGCGCGCGCCGTCCAGGGATCGCGCATGCCGCTCGCCGTGATCCGCAAGGTCGCGAGCGACCTGCCGCTACAATTTGTGCTCGACGACTCGATGGCGATGGCGCCCGGCGTGACGCTCTCGTCGGCGCGCGAGGTCGTCATCGAGGCGCGCGTGTCGGCAAGCGGTTCCGCCACGCCGACGAGCGGCGACCTTGCGGGCGAATCCGGGCCCGTGACCCCGGGCGCGACGGGCATCGTCGTGACGATTAATCGCATCGTTCCGTAGGCCGCCTCGCTCGGGGTCGCGTGCTATAGTCGGCGCGCCCCCGCGACCTATGGCTTTCGTCCGACAACGCCGCTTCGCATTCGCGGCCGCGCTCGCGGCCTGGATCGTCGCGTGCAACGCATTCGCGCAGGCGCCTGCGATCGACACCATCCGGCGCCTCGTCGAGACCGGTTTCTCGGGCGACGCGTGGCCGCTGTGCGCCGCGATCGATCGCGACGCGGTGCCGGAAGCCGACCTGTGGTGCGGCGTCGCGGCGGTCGACACGGGTCGCACCGGCGAAGGCGTGCTCGCGATCGAGCGCTACGTGCTGCTTCATCCCGGCGACGTCCGCGCGCGGCTCGAGCTGGCGCGCGCGTATTACTACGCCGGCGACGACGTCGCGGCGCGCCGCGAGTTCGTGGCCGTGCGCGCCATCGATCCGCCTCCCGAGGTGCGCGCGGGCATCGACCGATACCTCGAGGCGATCGAGGCGCGCGAGTCGCAGTACAAGCCGAGCATCCGCGGCTATGTCGAAGCGGGCGTGGGATACGACAGCAACGTCAACGCGGGGGTCGCCCAGGCCGACATCGCGCTTCCCGTGCTCGGGCCGGTGACGGTCGCGAACTTCGGCGTCGTGCAGTCGGACAGCTTCGGCTGGCTCGCGGGCAGCGTGCAGCTCAACCGGCCGATCGCGCCGGGCGTCGCGATCTACGGCGGCGTGGCGGCGAACGGCCAGCTCAACTTCAGCAAGACCGACTTCAACATCGCGCAGGGCGCGGCGTCGCTCGGCGCGAGCTTGCAGAACGGACGCCACACGTTCTACGGCACCTATTCGCATGGCGAGCTCACGGTCGGCAGCGACCGCTACCGGCACTCGGACGGCGTCGCGCTCGAATGGCGCTACGCGGTCTCCGATCTCGCGACGACCTCGATCGCGCCGCAGTACGCGCGCATCGGCTACTCCGGCCTCAACGAGGTGCGCGACAGCGACTTCTACGGCGCGACGGTGAGCGTGCGCAAGATCTGGCTGACCAACTGGCAACCGGTGCTCAACCTGAGCGCCGTCGCGGGCCGCGAGGACAATCGCCGCGACCGGAACGACCTCGACCGCGACGTCTACGGCGCGTCGGCCGACGTGACGGTCTCGCCGCTGCCGCGCTGGGCGATCAACGGCGCGTTCTCGTTCCAGCGCAGCCGCTACGGGGGCCCGATCCCGTTGCTCGGCTTCACGCGGAGTGACGACAACTATTCGGGCAGCGCCGCCGTCCTGTACTTCATCACGCGCAACCTCTCGGCGCGCGTCGAGGCGCAGTTCTTCCGCAACGACAGCAACCTCGCGCTGTTCCAGTACGACCGCACGGTCGTCGCGGGCAAGCTGCGCTACGACTTCAAGTGACGGAGGCCACGATGAACGCCGCACGCCTTGCCCGCTGGCTCGCCGTTTTCGTCGCGTGCCTCCTGTCCGCGTCCGCGTTCGCGCAAGCGGGTCGCGTCGTCATGGCCGTCGGCGACGTCGCCATCGTCCGCGGCGCCGACCGCGTGCGCGTCAGCGCCGGCGCGAACGTCGGCGTCGGCGACGCGATCGTCACCGGCAACGACGGGCACACGCAGGTGCGCTTCGCCGACGACGCGCTGGTCGCGATCAAGCCGGGCAGCGAGTTCCGCATCGAGGCCTACACCTTCAACGGCCGCGCCGACGGCAGCGAGCGTGCGGTCTTCCGCCTCGTGCGCGGCGGATTCCGTACGCTCACCGGCCAGATCGGCCAGGTCAACCGCGACACCTACCAGGTGCTGACGACGCAAGCGACGATCGGCATCCGCGGCACGCACTACCAGCTCGAGGTCTGCGGCGCGAACGTGTGCCGCGAATCGCCGAACGACCCGCCGGCCGCGCCCGGCCTCTACGGGGGCGTCTACGACGGCGGCATCGCCGCGTCGACCCCGCAGGGGATCGTCGTGTTCGGCATGCGCGAATTCTTCGTGGTGCCGGACGCGGGCATGCCGCAGCGGCTCATCGGTCCGCCATCGTTCCTGTCCGACAACATCGTCGCGAACCTCGTCGCCGCGCGCACGAGCACGCCTGAGACGGGCTTCCGCAAGGTCCCCGAGTTCCCGGTGAATCCGCTGACGACGATCAGCGACCTGTTGCATTCGCCCTACCAGTCGACCGAGGACCTGTCCGCGATCAACACGGTGGCGACGCCGCTGACCGGCGTCGTGGGTTCCGACGAGTCGACGCTCGAGTTCCTGACCGGGTTCCAGCGCGTGCAGATCGATGCGCTCGGGCGCATCACCGCGATCGACACCGGCGCGCTGGTCGCCTCGCTCGGCACCGCGACGATCGTGGACACCGGCACCGCCGCGGCGAACGGAGCGAGCCTCAATTGGGGCCGCTGGCAGGGCCCGGGCTCCACGATCGAGCAGCGCCTTCCCAACGGCGACGTCGTGCACAACGACGGCGGCAACCTGCACTACATCCACGGCGTCGTCGCGACCGACCTGCCCACCGCGGGCATCGTCGAATATGCGCCGGTCGGCGGCACGCGGCCGACCGATTCGGCGACCGGCGAGGTCGGCTCGCTTTTGTCGGGCGGCCGCGTCGCGGTCAACTTCACTACCGCGCAGGTCTCGGTCAACAACCTTCAGGTCGGCTTCACCAACGCCGTCTACTCGCTCTCCGGCACGGCGAGCCTGCTCGGCCCGCTGTTCTCGACCGGCGGCGTCGGCGCGACGGCGAGTTGTGCGGGCGGCGGATGCCAGCCGATCGTCGCCGGCAATTTCGCCGGGTTTCTCTCCGGCCCCGGCGCGGCAGGCATGGGGCTCGACTACTTCTTCAACACGCGTACGGGCGTGATCGAAGGCGTCGTCGGCTACCGGCGTTGCGCGGCGCCGGGGGCGTGCTAGAAGCGCGGCACCTTACTTCTCGAGGAAGTTCCACGCGCCGTCCCAGCCGTCCGGCGGCGGCGCGGCGGCGAACGCAGCGCACCGCGTCGCGTACAGCGCGGCAAGCGACGCATCGGGGTCGTCGGCAGCGATTGCCGTGAGCTCCGCGCGCGCGTCATCGAAGCGCATGGCCCGATAGGCTGCGAGGATCGACGCCCAGCGATCGGCGCGCGCGACCGCATCGGCGTCGCCGGTCGGCGCGAGCGGCTCGTGAATGCCGACCGCCTGTGCGCGCCCCTTGACGCGCACGCGGTCGATCTCGCGCCAGACGACGTCGCCGACCGCCAGGCGCGTGTCCTCGCCGCACAGGATCGGCACCCCGTAGACCTTCGTGAGGCCTTCGAGCCGGGACGCGAGGTTCACGGCATCGCCGAGGACCGTGTAGGCCTTGCGGAAGCGCGAGCCCATGTCGCCGACGTTCATCGTGCCGGTGTTGACGCCGACGCCCGCAGCCAGCGCGGGCCATCCGCGCGCCGCGTAGCGCTTGCGCATCGCCGGCATCGCGCGCTGCATCGCGAGCGCCGCGTGCACCGCGTCCGCCGGGTGCGCATCGTTGGGAAGCGGCGCGCCCCAGAACGCCATGATCGCGTCGCCGACGTACTTGTCGACCGTGCCGCGCCGCTCGTGGATCGCCGTCGTCATCGTCGACAGGTAGTCGTTGAGCATCGCGGACAGCTCGCGCGGGGACAGCTTCTCGGAGAGCGCCGTGAAGTCGCGCACGTCGGAGAACAGCACGCTCATCGTGCGGCTCTCGCCCTCCATGGTGAAGCGCTCGCCGCTCGCGCGCATCTGCTTGACCCGCTCGGGGGGGACGTACTCGCCGAACATGTCGGCGAGCGCACGCGTTTCGTCCGCCTCGCGCAGGAAGCCCGAGATCAGGTTGGAGACCAGCAGCAGCGCGAGCATCGCCAGCGCCGGCGCGATCGCGATGACGGCGTTCAGCCGGAACCAGAAGAACAGCGCGACGCCGACGACCGCGGCCGCGATCGCCGCGATCCCGACGACGCTCGCGACCGGGCGGCGCCACGGAAGCGCGAACACGGCGATGAGCCCCGCGATCAGCACGACGAGCGCGGCGGTCTCGCGCGCGCCGGCCGGCACGTTGCGCATGTCGCCGTCCAGCATTCCCGACACGAGGCTCGCGTGGATCATCACGCCGGGAAAGTCCGGCGCGAGCGGCGTGGAGCGCAGGTCGAGCAGGCCCTTCGCGCTCGTCCCGACGAAGACGATCGCGCCGGCGAACGCGTCGGCCGGCAGGCGCTCGTCGAGGATGTCCGCCGCCGCGTACGCGCGATAGACGCCGGGCCCGCGGTAGGGCACGAGCGCGGTGCCGTCGCGCGCCACCGGAACGCGCAAGCCGCCTGCGTCGATCGCCTCGAGGTCGCCGTTCGCGTCGAACAGCGGCCGGAGCCGTTTGGCCTCGACGGCGGTCGATGCGGCCGCGAGCGACAGCGACGGGTAATAGCCGCCGAGGTAGCGCTTGAGCATCGGCACGCGCCGGATGACGCCGTCGGCGTCGAACGTCGGGTCGAGGTGCCCGGCCGTGGAGGCCGCGCGCTGCAGGAGCGGCAGGTTCGACGTGTAGCCGGCCTCCGGCACGATCGGGATAACGAGACCGGCGAGGTCCGCCTCGGTGAACGCCGGCGGCGGCAGCTCGCCGCTCGATTGCCTCGCGGCCGTGAACCCGTACGCGAAGACGGTCGCGCGGCCGGACAGCGCGCGCGCGAAGCGCCCGTCGTGGTCCGCGCGCGTCTTGAGCGTCGCAAGCGCCGCGCGCGCCTCCGGCGTGTCGCGCAAGCCGCTGCGCGCGAGCTCGTCGAGCCCTGTCGCATTGCCGGACAGGTCGGGCTCGGGGAACAGCACGTCGAACGCGACGAGGCGCGCATGGTGGCGCTCGAACAGCGTCGTCGTGAGCCGCGCCATCGTGTCGCGAGGCCACGGCCAGCGGCCCACGCGCGCGATGCTCTCCTCGTCGATGTCGACGATGGCGACCTGCGGGTCGGTCTCGTCGCGCTGGCTCAGCGCGAGCCTCGCGTCGTAGCCCATCGCCTCGAGCTTCGCGAGGACCGGGATGCGCTCGGCGCCGAACAGCGTCGCGGCGAGGGCGAGCAGGACGATCGCGAGGCCGACGGCCCAGCGCGGCGCGCCGCCGATGGCGCGCGCGACCCGGGCGGCGAGCGGGCTCGCCAACGCGCGCTAGCGGCG
>DATBSV010000020.1:0-23819 GCA_036559685.1 Casimicrobiaceae bacterium | reverse complement strand
CCAGTTGACGCGACGCAGCGCCTCCTCGTTGCGCTTCTCGTCGTGGATGTCGCCGTGCACCGCGTAGATGCCGACGACGTTGCCGTCGCTGTCGCGGTTGGGCGCGTAGTGGATCGACTCCCAGCGCGACTCGGCCGTCCCATGCTGCGGCAAAAGCATCTCGGTCGCGATCGTCTCGCCGCGCAGCACGCGCGCCATCAGCGGCTCGAGCATCGCGTAGCGCGCCGGCCCGACGACGTCCTCGACCCGGCGGCCGTTCAGGTCCTTGCGCGACTCGCCGAGCCACGCCTCGTTGCGGCCGTTGACGAAGCGGAAGCTCAGCTCGCGGTCGATGTACGCCACGCGCGCCGGCACGTTGTCCATGATGAGCCGCAGCTCGGCCTCGGAGGCGCGCAAGGCTTCCTGCGCCTGCTTCAGGCCGTGGATGTCGTTCATCAGCACGAACGCGCCGTGCACCTCGCCCGCGGGCCCGGTGTCCGGCACGACGCGGATCGTCATCCAGCGCTTGACCCCGTTCGCGCCGGCGATCAGCCGGTCGAAGGCGGTCGACTCCCCTTCCAGCGCGCGCACGACCATCGCCTGCGCGCTCTCGTAGATGCCGTGGCCGACGACGTCGCGGAGCTTGAGGTCGACCAGCGCCTCGGGCGCGAGGCCGAAGAACTGCACGAACGTGCGGTTGACGTAGTGGCAGCGCTCGTCGCGGTCGATGTACGCGACCGGCGCCGGCACGCCGTCCATGATCGCGCGTAGCTGCGATTCGCGCGCCGCCAGCGCGTCCTGCGCGAGCTTGAGGTCGGTGATGTCGTGGCCCGCGACATACTCGCCCTTGACCGTGCCGTCGAAGTTGAGATCGGGCACGCAGCGCGCGCGGATCCAGCGCGTGCGTCCCTGCGCGTCGATGACCTCGCGCTCGTAGGTGACCGCCTCGCCCGACATCACGCGCTGGCGTCCCGGCTCGAGCGCCTCGGCGTCCTCGTTCCCGAGCACCTCGGTGCTGCGACGGCCGATCACCTCGTCGCGCTTGAGGCCGTAGAGGCGCAGGAACGCCTCGTTGACGAACACGTAGCGGCGCTCGGCGTCGAGGTAGACGACCGGCTCGGGGATGTTGTCGGTGAAAAGACGCAGCTGCTGCTCGCGCGTCGCGAGCGCCTGCTCGGTGAGCTTCAGGTCGTGGATGTCGTATTCGGTGCAGTAGAGCCCTCGCACCTTGCCGGCGCCGTCGAAATCGGGCGCGATGCGGCCGTGCATCCAGCGCTTGTCGCCGCCCGGGATCGTACCGATGCGCTCGTACTCGACGTTCTCGCCCTCCTGCGCGCGCTTGAGCACCGGCCGCAGGAACGACGCGACGTCGGCCGGCAGGATCTCGGCAGGCGTGCGGCCGTAGATCTCCTCCTGCGGCCGCGCGGCGACGTTCGCGAACGCCTGGTTGACGAACGTGTAGCGCAGCGCGCGATCGAGGTAGGCGATCGGTCCGGGGATGTTGTCGGCGAACAGCCGAAGCTGCGACTGCTGGCCCTTCAATGCGTCGCGGATGCGGACGTCGTCCTCGATGTCGTTCAGGACGATGAACGCGCCGCCGGTGCGCCCGCTGATCTCGCGGTCCGGGAACAGCGTCACGCGCATCCAGCGCATCTCGCCGCCCGACTTGCGCTCGCGCCGCTCGTAGTTGACGCTCGCGCCGGCGAACGCGCGCTCGAGCGAGCTCTGCATCTCGGTTATCGAGTCGGCCGGCAGCACGTCGCGCAGCCCGTGGCCGAGCAGGTCGTCGTAGGCCACGCCGATCCAGTCGGCGAACGGCTGGTTCGCGAAGCGGATCTTGAGCTGGCGATCGACGTAAAGGATCGGAACGCCGACGCTGTCGGTGACCAGGCGCAGCCGGTGCTCGCGCTGGCCGGCCTCGAGCTCGAGCCGCTTGACGTGGTCGACGTCGCTGTACGAGACCAGGAAGCCGCGAACGCGCCCGGTCGTGGACCGGTCGGGCGAGTAGTCGACGCGGATCCAGATCGGCGGCCTGCCCGCGGTCACGAGCTGCCGCTCGAAGCCCGCGCGCTCGCCCTCCAGCGCGGCGTCCGCGTAGGCGTGGTAGAGCGTCCAGACCTCGCGCCCGACCACCTCGGCCATCTCGTGGCCCAGCACCTCTTCCGGGCGCCGGCCGAGCCAGTCGAGGAACGCCCGGTTGGCGAAGCGGTAGCGGAAAGTCCGGTCGACGTAGGCCAGCGGCAGCCCGAGCGCATTCAGCTTGCGCTGGGAAAGCGCCTGGAGGTTGCCGCGCTCGAGCGCGTCGCCGACCGTCTGCACGGTCGGTGTGTCGGCTCGGAGCGGCACTCGTTGCAGGGCCATGTCAGGGGGCGTCGTGGCGCAGCGTCTCGCCGCGATCGGCGAGCCATCGTGTAGCGCACAAGCAAAGATCAGGCCGGGCCGTTCTCATGGGCAACCCCGGGGGGGGCGCCATCCTTGCGGGACCCCCCGGTACAATCCGTCCGGGCCAACCCGGTCCCCCGTTCCGGAGCGACCGCCCCGTGCCCCCGCGACCCGTCCGACACTGCACTGCCGTGCTCGCCGGCGCCGTGGCGCTGGTCCCCGGCCTCGCCTTCGGCGCCCTGGCCGACCCTCCGGCGATCGGTCCGGTACCGATCGACTTCGTGCTGTTCGGCCTGGTGCTCGCCGGCGTCGCCATCTTCCACCATCACACGCTCCGCGTCGCGGTGATCGGCCTGGCCGTCATCACGGCCTTCAAGGTCCTGTTCTCGCCCTTTGCCACCGGCCCCGGACCCGAGGGCCTCGGCGCGCACCTCCTCCACGAGTGGGTGTTGATCGTCAATCTCCTGTTGCTCCTGATGGGGTTCGCGCTGCTGTCGCGCCATTTCGAGGACAGCCGCGTGCCTGCGTGGCTGCCGCGCCTGCTGCCCGACGACTGGAAGGGCGGCTTCGCCCTGCTCGTCATCATCTTCGTGCTGAGCTCGTTCCTCGACAACATCGCGGCGGCGCTGATCGGCGGCACGATCGCGTCGGTCGTGTTCCGCGGCAAGGTGCACATCGGTTACCTCGCCGCCATCGTCGCGGCGTCCAATGCCGGCGGGTCGGGCAGCGTCGTCGGCGACACGACGACGACGATGATGTGGATCGACGGCGTGTCGCCGCTCGCGGTGCTCGAGGCGTACGTCGCCGCGGGCGTCGCGCTGGTGATCTTCGGCATTCCCGCCGCGAGGCAGCAACATCGCTATTCGCCGATCGCCGCCGATCCGGGCGCCGACGTGTCGATCGACGGCACGCGGGTTGCGGTCGTCGCGTTCATCCTGGGCGCCGCCATCGTCGCGAACGTCGCGGTCAACCTGAATTACCCGTGGATCGCCGACCACGTCCCATTCCTCGGATTGACCGTGTGGCTCGCGATCCTCGTCTCGGCGCCGTTACGCGCCCCTGCATGGACCGAGCTCAAGCCCGCGTTCCGCGGCGCCGTGTTCCTGTGCGCGCTCGTGCTGTGCGCGTCGATGATGCCCGTCCACAAGCTCCCTGCGGCGTCGTGGCAGACCACGCTCGGCCTGGGCTTCCTTTCGGCGGTGTTCGACAACATCCCGCTGACCGCGCTCGCGCTCAAGCAGGACGGCTACGACTGGGGCTTCCTCGCGTACGCGGTCGGCTTCGGCGGCTCGATGATCTGGTTCGGCAGCTCGGCTGGCGTCGCGCTGTGCTCGAAGTTCCCCGAAGGCCGCTCGGTCTTCGCATGGCTGCGCGCCGGCTGGCACATCGCGATCGCGTACGTGATCGGGTTCTTCGTCATGCTCGCCGTCATCGGCTGGCACCCCCAGCTCAAGCGGCACACCGGCACGGACGGGCCGACAGTGCCTTCCTACGTCATGATGGAACATTCGCCCTCAACCGCATGGCGGGGCCGCGCGTTAATGTGACGCGTCATCCGAAGAATCTCCGGAGGGATCTGCCATGAATCGCACGCTACGGTTTTCCGTGCTTGTCGCGCTTACGGGATGGGCCGGCCTCGCGGCCGCGCAGGAAATCCAGTTCTTCGAGCATCCCGACTTCAACGGCCGCCGCTTCGGCGCCAACAACTCGATCAACAACCTCGCCGACCAGGGGTTCAACGACCGCGCGTCGTCCGTCGTCGTTCGCTCCGGCGCGTGGCAACTATGCTCGGACGCGTACTTCCGCGGCCGCTGCGTGACATTGCAGCCCGGCGAGTACCGCAACCTCGCGCAGATCGGGCTTTCGGACACGATCTCGTCGGCGCGCGAGCTCGGCTTCGTGCCGCCCGGACATGTGCCCGGACAGGGCCCTGGACCGGGACCCGGACGCGGGCCTGCCGTGACGCTGTACGAGGACTTCAACTTCCGCGGGACGACGCTGGACGTCGCCCAAACGCTTCCCAACCTCTCGCGAAGCGAGTTCAACGACCGCGCCCGCTCGCTGATCGTGCACGAGGGAACGTGGGAGCTCTGCCGCGACGACGGCTTCCGCGGCGGGTGCCAGACCTACGGTCCGGGCCGCCACACGAACCTTGGCGTGCTGGCCGGCCAAAGCTCGTCGATCCGACCGATCTCGGCGGGCGGCGAAGGCCCGGGCGGTTGGGGCGGCGGCGCTCGCGTCGTGCTCTACGAGCAGCCGGGATTCGGCGGTCGCCGCATCGCCGTCGACAGCGAGTTCCTTCCGAATCTCGCGTCGACCGGCTTCAACGATCGCGCGTCGTCGCTGCGCGTCGAGCGCGGCTACTGGATGTTCTGCACCGACGCCAGCTTCCAGGGCACGTGCCGCACGTTCGGCCCGGGCGACTACCCGCAGCTCCCTCCGGGGCTCAACAACTCGATCTCGTCGGGCCGCCGCATCCACCAGGACTATCCGTACAATTCCTCGCCCAACTGGAGCGGCTACCAGCAGCGATGACGGGCAGGCGCAAGGGCGAGATCGTCGACGACATCGCGGGGCTGCGCCGACTGCTGGCGCAGCCCCGCACCGTCGCCGTCGTCGGGCTGTCGCAGCACTGGTACCGCCCATCGTACTTCGCCGCGAAGTACATGCTCGACCGCGGATACACGGTGATCCCCGTCAACCCCGGGTACGCGGAGGCGCTGGGGCAGAAGGCCTACCCGACGCTGGAGGCGATTCCCGGGCCCGTCGACATCGTCGACGTGTTCCGCAAGCCCGGCGAGATGCCCGCGATCGCGAACGAAGCGGTCGCGAAGGGCGCGAAGGTGCTGTGGATGCAACTCGGGCTGCGCAATGACGAGGCGGCCCGCATTGCGACCGACGCGGGACTCGACGTCGTGATGGACCGGTGCGTGAAGATCGAGCACGCACGCATCCTCGGCGGCCTCAACTGGTGCGGCGTCAACACCGGCGTCATCTCCTCGCGTCGCCCTGCCTGACCCCGGGCCGGTAGAATCCCGGCCCATGGCCGACCGCGCCTACGGGTTCGACACGCTGTGCCTGCACGCCGGGCAGATCCCGGATGCGGCGACCGGCGCGCGCGCGCTGCCGATCTACCAGACGACGTCGTTCGTCTTCGACAGCGTCGACCACGCCGCGAGCCTGTTCAACCTGCAGACGTTCGGCAACGTCTACTCGCGCATCAGCAACCCGACGGTCGCGGCGCTCGAGGAGCGCGTCGCCGCGCTCGAGGGCGGCCGCGCCGCCCTCGCCTGCGCGACCGGAATGGCCGCGCAGATGGTCGCGCTGCTGACGCTCGCGAGGAACGGCGACCACATCGTCGCCGCGCGCACGCTCTACGGCGGCACCTATTCGCAGCTCGCCGTCACGTTCGCGCAGTTCGGCATCGACGCGACGTTCGTCGACGCTGACGACATCGACGCGTTCCGCCGCGCGCTGACGCCGCGCACCAAGGCGGTCTACGCCGAGACGATCGGCAATCCGCAGCTCAACGTGTGCGACATCGCGGCGCTGGCCGACGTCGCGCACGGCGCCGGCGTCCCGTTGGTCATCGACAACACGCTCGCGTCGCCGTACCTGTGCCGGCCGTTCGAGCACGGCGCGGACCTCGTCATCCACTCGGTAACCAAGTACCTGGGCGGCCACGGCACCACGATGGGCGGCATCGTCGTCGAGTCCGGGAAGTTCGCGTGGGACAACGGCAACTTCCCGCAGATGACGGAACCCTCGCGCGGCTACCACGGCGTGCGCTTCTACGAGACGTTCGGCGACTTCGGCTTCACGATGAAGGCGCGCATGGAGACGATGCGCACGCTGGGGCCGACGCTGTCGCCGTTCTCCGCGTTCCTGCTGCTGCAGGGCATCGAGACGCTGCACCTGCGCATGCCGCGCCACTGCGAGGCGGCGATGGCGGTCGCGAAGCATCTCGCGAAGCATCCGCGCGTCGCCTGGGTGCGTTACCCGGGCCTGCCCGGCCAGCCCGACGAGGCGCGCGTGCGCCGCTACCTGCCGAAAGGCGCGGGCGGCATCCTGACGTTCGGCGTCAAGGGAGGCGGGAAGGCCGGCGAGCGCGTGATCGAGAGCGTTGCGTTCCTGTCGCACCTCGCGAACGTCGGCGACGCGAAGTCGCTGATCATCCACCCGGCCTCGACGACCCACCGGCAGCTTTCGGAGGACGAACAGCGCGCAGCCGGCGTCACGCCCGAGATGATCCGGTTGTCGATCGGCCTCGAGTCGATCGACGATATCCTGTGGGACCTCGACCAGGCGCTCGCGCGCGCGGAGATCGCATGATCGAACGCAACGGCATCTCGCTCGCGTGGGTCGGGCTCCTGATCGCGCTCGCGGTGTTGTTGCAGCAGGCGGTGTCGCTGATGCAGGGCGACCAGTCGACCTTCATCGCGTCGATCTGGCAATCCGGCGTGATGGCGCTCGGCCTCACCTCGCTCGCGCTGATCATGATGCCGCGGCGGCGCATCGCGTTCTTCCTCGGATTCGTCGTCTGCGCGGCCCTGATCGGCTGGGCGTTCTACCTGCAATACGTCGAAGGGCTCGATCCCTGCCCGCTGTGCATGTTCCAGCGTGTCGTCGTCATCGTGATCGGGCTGATTTTCCTGGTCGGCACGTTCCACGAGCCGGGGCGCGTCGGCGCATGGATGTACGCGTTGCTGCTCCTGCTCGCGTCGGGCATCGGCGCGGCGCTCGCGGGGCGCCAGGTATGGCTGCAATCGCTGCCCAAGGACCAGGTGCCGGCGTGCGGCATGGGCCTGTCGTACATGCTCGACACGATGCCGTTCGTCGACGCGATCCGCCGCGTGCTCGAGGGCAGTGGCGAGTGCGCCGAGAAGGCATGGGTGTTCCTCGGCCTGTCGATCGCCGGCTGGACGCTCGCGTTCTTCGTCGCGATCGCGTTCGTCGGAATCGCGCTGGTAAAGCGCGACTAGGGCCCTACTGCGGTGCGCAGAACCCGACGCCTTCGTCGGACCAGTTGAGCGCCGGCGCGAACGCGAGCTTGGTCGCGTAGTCGGTCGTGAACCGGTGGTTGGGCGCGCCGGTCTGCCCGTTGTTGTACATCCGGTAGACGGGTAGCGAGTTCGCGGGGCACGTGCCCGCGCCATCCGGCATCGGCACGTAGAACGCGATCGTTTCGTAGATCCATGCCGGGTTGAGCTTGAGGCCGTCGCACTCGACCGGGTTCGCCGTGTAGAAGTGCGAGCTCTTCGCGCCGAACGTTCCCGGCGTTGTGAAAAACCTGCAGACCGGCACGAGCCCGGTGCCGGGCGACGAGAAGACCTCGAACGTGCGGTGGGTGCGCGCGAACGCGCCGTTGTACGCGCCGCCGTCGAGGCCCGCGATCTCGTCGGCCTTCGCCGTCATGAAGTAGTGGCCGAAGCCGGCGTTGTAATACTCGACCGCGGTCGTCGTCGGCGGGATCAGCGGCTCGACGTAGAACGGAGTCTCCGCCGTTGCGTCACCGAGCACAGCCTGGAACCGCCAGGTCCCGACCTGGGCGTCGGGCGGCATCGCGAACTGGTAATACCAGTAGCTGGCGATGTAGTTGCCAAGGGTGTTGGTCACGGGGGCGTCCACGAACGCAGTGCCATCGGGCTGCAGGATACGCAGCTGCACGGTCGCGTTCGTCAGGAAATCGCGCAGGTAAGTCGTCGCGTAGAACGTCGATCCCGGCGTCACCGTTCGCGACGCGTGCGGCAAGGCGGGCGTCGCGCAGTCGCCGCCCTGCGGGACCTCGGGGCCGACGACGTTGCGGACGACTGCCGGCTGCCAATACGCCGGCTGCGTCGCCCACCACGAATCGGCGTTGAGCACGTTGCACGCACCGGCGTACGGATCGATGATGCCGCCGGCGGCGTCGTGGACCTCGAAGTGCAGGTGCGGACCGGTCGAGAACCCCGAGCTGCCGACGCTCGCGAGCCGCTCGCCGGCGACGACCGTGTCGCCGACCTGCTTGGGCGTCAGCGATCCCGACTTGAAGTGCAGGTACCACGCGACCGAGCCGTCGGCGTGGCGCACGTAGATCGCATTCGGCTGCGCGTTGGTCGGCACCGTCGCGAGCGTCCCGCAGTTGCGGTCGAAGTTGCCGTCGGTGCGCAGGATGATCGTGCCGGGCGCGGCCGCGATCGCGATCATCTCGTCGCGATCCATCTTGAGCCAGCCGAACGGAAACGCGGAGATGTCGGTGCCGCGATGGCCATAGCCGTTCGCGAGATCGTAGGTACGCGTGCCGCAGAACCAGTCGCGCACCTGTCCCGGATACGCGGGATTCTGGTCGACGTAGTTGACGAGGATGTTCGGCACGCGATCGGGCGCGCCCGGGATCAGGCGCACCGGCCACTGGAACAGTTGCCCCGCCGCCTTGGTCGCCGGGGCGATCGCGCCGTTCGCGAGCAGCGCGGCGATGTTGCGGTCGATCTCGGCCTGGACCTCGGCGCGCCACGCGTCGCTGTGATGGTCGAGCGGCTCGCGGTGCGCGAGCGGGCCGCCACGCGCGCCACCCGGCAAGACGATCTCCTGCGCGATCGCTGTCGACGCAACCCACGCGAGCAGAAAGCCGACGAGAAATCTCACTTCGGCGCCATCCGGATCGCGCCGTCCAGTCGGATCGTCTCGCCGTTCAGCATCGGATTCTCGACGATCGCGCGCACGAGCTGCGCGAACTCGCCGGGCCGCCCGAGCCGCGGCGGGAACGGCACCATCTTGCCGAGCGATGCCTGCACCTCGGGCGTCAGGCTCGCCATCATCGGCGTCTCGAAGATGCCCGGCGCGATCGTCATCACGCGGATGCCCGAGCGCGCCAGCTCGCGCGCGACCGGCAGCGTCATGCCGACGACCGCGGCCTTCGACGCGGCATACGCGGCCTGCCCGACCTGCCCGTCGTACGCGGCGACCGACGCGGTGTTGACGATGACGCCGCGCTCGCCCTCGGCGTTGGGCTCGCCGTTCGCCATCGCCTGCGCCGCGAGCCGGATCAGGTTGAACGTGCCGACGAGGTTGATGTCGACCGCGCGCCTGAAGCCGGCGAGCGTGTGCGGTCCTTCCTTGCCGACGATGCGCTCGGCATGGACGATGCCCGCGCAGTTGACGAGCCCCTGCAGCCCGCCGAAGCCGTCGACCGCCGCGCGGACCGCCGCGGTCGCGCTCGCCTCGTCGGTCACGTCGCAGCGCACGAAGCGCGCGTGCGCGCCGAGCTCTTTCGCGAGCGCGTGGCTCTCGGCCTCCTTGAGGTCGGCGATCACCGCGCGGCCGCCTGCGCCGACGACCATGCGCGCGGTCGCGGCGCCGAGGCCCGACGCGCCGCCGGTGACGAGGAAGACGCTGTCGCGGAGCTCCACTATTTCGGCGCCGGCGCGCGGATCACCGACATCGCGGTGGCGATCATGCCGGCGACGTCCGCCGCGTTGGTCGGCAGGATCATCGTGTTCGCCTTGATCGCGAGGTTGCCGAACGCGGCGACGTATTGCTCGGCGACCTTGAAGTTGACCGCCTGCAGTCCACCCGGCGACTCGATCGCCTCGGCGACCTGCCGGATCGCCTTTGCATTGGCCTCGGCGATCGCGAGGATCGCGGCGGCCTGGCCCTGCGCGTTGTTGATCTCCGCCTGCTTCTCGCCCTCGGACTGCGCGATCGCGGCCTCGCGCGCGCCCATCGCGACGTTGATCTGCTCCTGCCGCCGTCCCTCGGAGGTCGCGATCACCGCGCGCTTCTCGCGCTCGGCGGTGATCTGCGCCTGCATCGAGCGCAGGATCTCGGCAGGCGGCGTCAGGTCTTTGATCTCGTAGCGCAGCACCTTGACGCCCCAGCTCGTGGCCGCCTCGTCGAGCGCCGTCACGACGCTCGCGTTGATCTGGTCGCGCTCCTCGAACGTGCGGTCGAGCTCCATGCGGCCGATGATGCTGCGCAGCGTCGTCTGCGCGAGCTGCGTGATCGCGACGATGTAGTTCGACGAGCCGTAGCTCGCGAGCTTCGGGTCGGTCACCTGGAAGTACAGGATGCCGTCGACCTGCAGCTGCGTGTTGTCCTTGGTGATGCAGATCTGGCTCGGAACGTCGAGCGGGATCTCGCGCAGGTCGTGCCGGTAGGCGACGCGATCGACGAACGGGATCACGAAGTTGAGCCCCGGCTCGAGCACCGCGTAGAAGCGGCCGAGCCGCTCGACCACCCAGGCGTGCTGCTGCGGGACGACGCGGATCGCCCGGATGACGACGATCACCGCGACGATGAACAGCGCGAGCGTGAACAGCGACGAGCCTATCCCGAACATGGCGGGCGTCCTCCGGGGCGTTGAGGTTCAGCGGACCGCGTCAGCCGCGGCGGTCGGAGACGACGAGGATCGAGCCGTTCGTCCCCACGATGTACATCGTCTCGTCGCGCGGCGTGTCCGGCGTCGCGAGCTTCGCCGTCCACGTCGAGCCACGGTAGTTCACGCGCGCGGTTCCATCGGGGTTCCACCCGAGCACGCGCACCGACTGGCCGACGTCGAGCGACTGTTGCGGCGCCGGCCTGGCGTGCTTCTGCCGCCACTGGTGCGCGGCCGCCGTCAGGACGACCCCGGCGATGCCCGCGACCATGAACTGGACCTGGTGCGAATAGCCAAGCCAGGCGGCCAGCCCGCCGATCGCGACGGCCAGGCCGACGGCCAGGAGGTAGAACGTGCCGGTGACGAGCTCGGCGCCGATCAGCACGGCCGCGGCGATCCACCACATCCAGAGTTCGCTCATGTCGGACGGTCTCGCATGGGTGCGGCCGAGGATAGAACAGATTGATTGCGCATGCTCGCGTCCCCACCTTCGCCGGACACCCGGCCGGTCGACCCCCACGGCGAAAGCGGGTACAATTCTCTTTTCGAATCAAACGCTTTAAGACTCAACGCCGGACCGCCATGCCGATCTACGCCTACCGCTGCACACGTTGCGGACACGAGCTCGACGCACTGCAAAAGCTGAGCGAGCCGGTCCTCGTCGACTGCCCCGCCTGCGGCCAGCCTGCGCTCGCGAAGAAGTTGACGGCGCCGGGCTTCCAACTCAAGGGCAGCGGCTGGTACCAGACCGATTTCCGCCAAGGCTCGAAGCCCCCGGCCCCGGACGCGAAGGCCGACACCAAGGCGGACGCCAAGGCCGAGCCCGCGACGGAAGCCAAGTCGGAGGCCAAGTCGGAAGCCAAGTCCGGCACGTCCGACACGGCGACGACCAAGACCGCGACGAAGTCCGAGCCGTCGTCGCCGGCGACTCCGGCGGCCAGCACCGACTCGCACTGACGGCGGCACGTCCGAGCACGCCATGAAGCGCATCCTGATCGCCGGCCTCCTCGTGTGGGCCCCGCTCGGCATCACGCTGTGGGTGCTCCACTTCCTGGTGTCGACGCTCGACCAGACGCTCGGCCTCCTGCCCGAGGCGTGGCAACCCGATCGCCTGCTGGGATTCCACATTCCCGGCCTCGGCGTCCTGCTGTCGTTCCTGATCCTGCTTCTCACCGGCGTGATCGCGGTGAACTTCTTCGGTGCGCAGCTCATCGCCGGCTGGGAAAGCCTGCTGGGCCGCATTCCGTTCGTCAAATCGATCTACTCGTCCGTCAAGCAAGTCAGCGACACGCTGCTCTCGGACAAGGGCAACGCGTTCCGCAAGGCGCTGCTGGTCGAGTTCCCGCGCGAAGGAAGCTGGACGATCGGATTCCTGACCGGCACGCCGGATCGCACCGTCGCGCCGCTGCTGCCCGGCGACCACGTGAGCGTCTACGTGCCGACGACGCCGAACCCGACCGGCGGCTACTTCGTGATGCTGCCGCGCTCGCAAGTGCGTGAGCTCGACATGTCGGTCGATGAGGCGCTCAAGTACATCATCTCGATGGGCGTCGTCGCGCCGCGCGGCACCGTGGTGCCGCTGCCGCCGCCCCCGTCCGCGAGCGTGCGTCCGGCGGACGCCGACGCGGCCGTCGTCTCCCGAAATTGACCGGACCGGCGTGACGCGCGGCGTTCCGTCGTGAGGAGCGCGCCGCGCGCGCGGCCGGTCCGTCCCGACACTTCCCGATCCCGACGCATCGCTTCCGGAGCACCGACGTGAAACGCACCGACTATTGCGGCCGCATCGACCGCCGCCATCTCGCCCAGGCCGTGACGCTCGCCGGCTGGGTGCACCGACGCCGCGACCACGGCGGCGTCATCTTCATCGATCTGCGCGACCGCGAAGGCCTCGTGCAGGTCGTCTGCGATCCCGACCGCGCCGCGACCTTCGCGACGGCGGAGACGCTGCGCAACGAGTTCTGCGTGCGCGTGACCGGCCTGGTGCGCGCTCGCCCCGAAGGCACCGTCAACCCGAACCTCGTGTCCGGCGAGATCGAAGTGCTCGCGCACGACATCGAGATCCTGAACGCGTCGGTGACGCCGCCGTTCCAGCTCGACGACGAGAACCTGTCGGAGACCGTTCGGCTCGAGCACCGTGTGCTCGACCTGCGACGCCCGGTGATGCAGCGCAATCTCATGACGCGCTACCGCGCGGCGATGTCCGCACGCCGCTACCTCGACGAGCACGGCTTCGTCGACATCGAGACGCCGTTCCTCTACAAGTCGACGCCCGAGGGCGCGCGCGAGTTCCTGGTTCCCTCGCGCATCCACCACGGCGCGTTCTACGCGCTGCCGCAGTCGCCGCAGCTTTTCAAGCAGATGCTGATGATGGCGGGCTTCGACCGCTACTACCAGGTCGTCAAGTGCTTCCGCGACGAGGACCTGCGCGCCGACCGGCAGCCCGAGTTCACGCAGATCGACATCGAGACCTCGTTCCTCGACGAGGACGAGATCCGCCCCATCATGGAAGCGCTCGTGATCCGCATGTTCAAGGACGCGCTCGGCGAGGACCTGCCGCAGCCGTTCCCGGTCATGGCGTTCGCCGACGCGATGCGCGACTACGGCTCGGACAAGCCGGACCTGCGGATTCCGCTCAAGCTCACCGAGCTCACCGACCTCATGGCGTCGGTCGACTTCAAGGTGTTCCGCGGTGCCGCCGAGCTGCCCGGCGGGCGCGTAGCAGCGTTGCGCGTGCCGGGCGGTGGAACGCTCACGCGCAAGGAGATCGACGACTACACGGCGTTCGTCGCGATCTACGGCGCGAAGGGGCTCGCGTACATCAAGGTCAACGACGCGCAGAAGCCGAACGACCAGGGGCTGCAGTCGCCGATCGTCAAGTTCCTGCCCGAGGCGGTGCTGCGCGAGATCCTGTCGCGTACCGGCGCGAAGGACGGCGACCTCGTGTTCTTCGGCGCCGACAAGGCTAAGGTAGTCAACGACGCGCTCGGCGCGCTCCGCGCGAAGGTCGGTCACGAGCGCGGTTTCGCGGAGGCAGGCTGGAAGCCGCTGTGGGTCGTCGACTTCCCGATGTTCGAGCAGGACGACGCGACCGGCGCGTGGGCCGCGCGCCACCATCCGTTCACCGCGCCCAAGGACGGGCACGAGGAGCGATTCGTGTCCGACCCGGGCTCCGCGATCGCGAAGGCCTACGACGTCGTGCTGAACGGCTGGGAGATCGGCGGAGGCTCGGTGCGCATCCACCGGCCCGACGTGCAGGCGAAGGTGTTCGAGTCGCTGAAGATCAGCCCCGAGGACCAGCGCCGCAAGTTCGGCTTCCTGCTCGACGCGCTGTCGTACGGCGCGCCGCCGCACGGCGGCATCGCGTTCGGCCTCGACCGCATCGCGACGCTCATGTGCGGCGCCGAGTCGATCCGCGAGGTCATCGCGTTCCCGAAGACCCAGCGCGGCCAGGACCTGCTCATCGATACGCCGTCGGCGGTGACCGAGCAGCAGCTCCGCGACCTGCACATCAAGGTGCGGCCGAGCGACGCCGTCAAGTCGGCCTGAGGGACGCGGCCCGGAAGCAGCCGCGTCGCTGCGTCGGCGAGGGCCCCCGCGCAGCGGGGATCGACGACGCGCGCCTGCGATCGCGGCGGGCGCCGACACTCGACGCAGCGCGTTACGACTGCCCTGCCGATGAGGCGACCGCGAGGCGCGTCGCGGTCCTGCGCACGAGGCTGCGCTCGGACACCGCCGCGATCTGCGGCGCGTGCCGCTCGAGCAACGCGCGGAAATCGCGCGAGGCGCGGACCGAATCCCATGCCGGGTCGATGCCGACGATCGTCGGCTGACCGGTCCGGAAGGCATCGTCGAGCCGCGCGAGCGCGCGCTCCCGGTGGCCGAGAGCGAGCAGCAGCGTCGCCTCCTCGTAGGCCCACGCGTCCGGAACCCGACCGGCCGCGAGCGTCTTCGCATAAATCGCGTCGGCGGCCGCGACGTCGCCGGCGCTCGCGACGCAGTGCGCGACGACCACGCGCGCGATCGCGAGCGACGCGTGCTCAGGCTTGAGCAGCGTGACGAGCTCGGCCGCGCGCCCGTGCGCGCCGCCGCGCGTCGCGATCTGCGCGCAGTTCAGGACGACCACCGGGTTCGACGCGTCGACCGCGAGCGCATCGCGGCATTGGACGTCGGCCTCCTCGAAGCGGCGCCCGTAGCCCAGGATCATCGCCTCGTAGTAGCGCATCGACAGGTTGAACGGATCGAGCGTGCGCGCAAGCCGGATCTCGGCGAGCGACTCGTCGAAGCGGCCGGTGTAGAGCAACCCGCCCGCGTAGCCCTGGTGCACGCCGGCGACCGACGGCGCGAGCTTGATCGCCTGCCGGTAGAGCGCCTCGGCGCGGACGAAGTCGAAGTCGACGAGCGTCGCGATCGCCGCCATCGCGACGTAGGCGTACGGCTGCCCGGGATCGAGCGCGATCGCGTGCTCGGCGAGCGCGCGCACCTCCGGCGCGATGTCGCGCGTCGATCGGTCCTTCGCCTGCGCGCCCCACCACACCGCCGTCGCGCGGTACGCGTACGCGGGCGCGAACGTCGGCTCGCGCTCGCTCACCTCGCGGAACAGCGCATCCGCCTCGGCCGCGCCGTGCGGCGTGAAGCGCGACATCAACAGGCGCGCCGTGATCCAGCGCTCGCGCGCGATCGGGTCGGCAGGCATCGCGAACGCCTCTGTGATCGCCGTCCCGGGAACCTGGTTCGACAGCTTCGCCACCAGCGCGCTTGCGACTCCGGCCTGCTCGGGGACGACGCGCTCCTGCGATGCGGACGTCCGGCGCTCGAAGACGGATGCGCGATCGCGAGTGCGGATCATCCGCGTCTCGATCGCGACGCCATCCGCGGTGCGGTCGACCGTGCCGGTGATCACGTAGTCCGCGGACAAGGTGCGGCCGGCCTCGAGCGCATCGTGCGTGCGCCGCATCGCGTCGACGACCGACGACGTCGCGACGACGCGCACGTCCGGCATGCGCGAAAGCGCGACGTTCATGAACGCTGACACGATCTCGCCGGTCTGCGCGAGCGCGCGATCCTCGGCCGGCGCGACGTACGGGATGACCGCGACCGTCGACGGGGCGCGCGGCTCGTTGGTACGCCACAACGCCCAGGCGGCGAGCGCCAGGGCGACCACGGCGACGAGCATCGCGGGGGCGATCCGCGGCAGCCAGCGCCGCGCCGGGGTCGCGATCGGCGGCAAGACGTCGGCCTGTGCCGCCGGTAACGGCGTCGTCGGGTCGAGCGTGGGCGGCCCCAGGTCGAAGGTCGGCGACCCCGGCTCGTCGGCGCGGCGCACGAACGTCGGTACATAGCCGCCCTTCGGCACCGCGATGACGATCGGATCGTCGCGACCGTCGCCTGCGTAGTACTGCTTGAGCCGCGTGCGGAGCCGCGTCATCTCGACCCGCACGATCGGGTCGGCCGCGGAATCGTAGGTCGCGCCGTCGCGGCCGAACACGTCGAGCGCGAGCGTGGTCTCGCGCAGTGCGCCGATGCGACCGCCGAGCACATTGTCGACGAGGTAGCGGAGGAGCTCGCGGTGGCGCGTCGACGATGCGAACTCGTCGCTCGACAGCACGCGCCCGAGCGCCGCGCGCACGTCGCTCTCGGGAAAATCAATGACGGCTGCCGTGCCCATCGCCGCACGATTATAGGGGGGCATTGAAGATCGCGTGTCCTACGCGACGTTCGCTCCCGTTCGCCACTTGTACGCTCCAATCCGCCCTCGGCGAGAAGGCGCGACGGTACGAGTAAACTGCTTTCCATGGGTCCCGGACGAATGACCGGTCACGCGATGCCGCTGTGGGCGGCGGCCGTGTTCGTGCTCTCCTCGGTTGCCCTCGCGTACAGCGGCGCTAACGCGACGATCGCAAGCGTCGAGCTGCCGACGGAAGCGCGCCAGGTACTCGCCAACATCCGATCCGGGCCGCCGTTCCCGTACGAGCGCGACGGCATAACGTTCGGCAACCGCGAGCGGCTCCTGCCGTCGAAGCCGCGCGGCTACTATCACGAGTACACGGTGCGCACGCCGGGCGCGTCGAACCGCGGAGCGCGGCGCATCATTTGCGGCGGCGCGCCGCGCACGCCCGACGCGTGCTGGTACACGTCCGACCACTACCAATCGTTCGCGCGGATCGTCGAATGAACGTCAAGGTCCCGGATCTCGCCTCGGTCGATGGCGCAGGCATCCACGTTTGGAAAGGCGCGACCGAGCCGCTCAAGGCGGCGGCGACGCATGCGAAGCTCCGGCACGCGGCGGTCGACCTCGGGAAGGCCAGGGACAAGGCGACGCTGTTCGCCGAGCTCGACCGGGCGCTGTCGCTGCCAGACCACTTCGGCCACAACTGGGACGCCCTCGCCGACGTGCTCGAGGACCGCGACTGGCTCGGCAAGCAGGGGCGTGTCGTCGTGCTTTCGCACGCCGGCGCGTACCGCAAGGACCATCCGACCGACGCGAAGATGCTGGAGGACGTTCTGGGCGAGGCGGCCGAGTTCTGGCAGGAGCGCCACGTCCCGTTCTGGGTGTTCGTCGGGGACTAGCCGGGACTCGACACCTGAAGCAACCCGTTTCGACGCTCGTCCTCGTTTACACGCGAGAGCTCGACGTGCTCCTGCTCGAGCGCGCCGACTTCCCCGGCCACTGGCAATCGGTGACGGGCAGCCGCGAGGACCACGAGCCGCTCGCGGCAACGGCCGCGCGCGAGCTCGCCGAGGAGACCGGCATCGACGCCCATGCGCACGGGGGCGTCGCCGACTGGCACATGACCAACGTCTACGAGATCTACCCGCGGTGGCGACACCGCTATCCGCCCGGCACGACGCACAACTGCGAGCACGTCTTCGGGCTCGCGCTGGCCGCGCCGGTCGCGGTGGCGCTCGCACCGCGCGAGCATCTCGCGCACGCGTGGCTGCCCTTGCGCGAGGCTGCCGAGCGCGTGTTCTCGTGGTCAAACCGCGCGGCGATCCTCGCGCTGCCGCAACACCAACAAGGAACGCAAGCATGACGAAGCAGCGTATCGCCACTCTTCTTGCCGCCGTCGCCATCGTCGCGGCGTCGCCGCTCGCCCACGCGCAGCAGGACGGCGCGCCCACACCGGTCCCGGTAGTCTCGGTCAGCGCGTCGTCGACGGCGACGGTGCCGAACGACCGCCTGCACGCGTGGTTCCGCGTCGAGGTCGACAACGCGAGCGCCGCCGCCGCGGCCGCCGAGGTCAACCAGCGCGTCGCGCGCATCCTCGCAAAACTCAAGGCGTTGCCGGACGCGCAAACGTCGACGTCGGGCTACACGACGCAGCAGATCGTCGAGAAGAGCAAGCCGATGCGCTGGCGCGTCGTGCAGACGATCAAGGTCGAGGGTGGCGATTTCGCCGCGATCGGCGACGCCGCGGGGCGGCTGCAGGCCGAAGACGGCGCGGTGCTGTCGGGCCTGTCGTTCGGCGTCTCGGACGAGCTGCGCCGGCGCACGCAGGACGCGATCACGCAACAGGCGATCGCCGCGTGGCGCGCGCGCGCCCAGGCCGCGGCGCAGGGCTTCGGCGCAGCGGGCTGGCGCCCGGGCCGCGTGACGATCCAGGCCGGCGACGGCCCGCGTCCCTATCCGATGATGGCGCGCGCCGAGATGCAGATGGCCGCCGCGCCCGCTCCGGTCCCGCTCGAAGCGGGGTCCACCGACGTCACCGTCTCGGTGACTGGCGAGGCGATCCTCGACCCGACGCGCCGCTAGAAACACAACGGGGGCCAGAGCGTTGCCCTGACCCCCGAAGTCCTCGAAACGCTGCGATCAGTCGTTAGCGGGGGCGGTCGCTTTCTGCGCGTCCTCTTCGGCGGCAGCCTTCATCGACAGGCGCACGCGACCCTTGTCGTCGGCCTCGATGACCTTGACGCGGATGATCTGGCCTTCCTTCAGGTAGTCGGAGACCTGGTTCACGCGCTCCTTGGCGATCTGCGAGATGTGCAGCAGGCCATCCTTGCCGGGGATCAGCTGGACGATCGCGCCGAAGTCGAGCAGGCGCAGCACCGGGCCTTCGTAGATCTTGCCCACTTCGACTTCCGCGGTGATCTGCTCGATGCGTGCGCGCGCCGCGTCGCAGGCATCGGCGTTCACCGAAGCGATCGTCACGGTGCCGTCGTCCTGGATGTCGATCGTCGTGCCGGTCTCCTCGGTCAGCGCGCGGATCACGCTGCCGCCCTTGCCGATCACGTCGCGGATCTTCTCCGGGTTGATCTTGAACGTGTACATGCGCGGCGCGTGCTGCGAGATCTCGGTGCGCGCGTGCGGGAGCGCTTCCTGCATGTGCTTCAGGATGTGCATGCGGCCCTCGCGCGCTTGGGAAAGCGCGACCGCCATGATCTCCTTCGTGATGCCCTGGATCTTGATGTCCATCTGCAGGGCGGTCACGCCGCGGTCGGTGCCCGCGACCTTGAAGTCCATGTCGCCGAGGTGGTCCTCGTCGCCAAGGATGTCGGAGAGCACGGCGAAGCGGTTGCCATCCTTGATGAGGCCCATCGCGATGCCCGCGACGTGCGCCTTGATCGGCACGCCCGCGTCCATCATCCCGAGGCTGGCGCCGCACACCGACGCCATCGACGAGCTGCCGTTGCTCTCGGTGATCTCCGAGACGACGCGCATCGAGTAGGCGAACTCCTCGGCGGTCGGCATCACCGCCATCAGCGCGCGCTTGGCGAGGCGGCCGTGGCCGATCTCGCGGCGCTTCGGGCTGCCGACGCGGCCGGTCTCGCCGGTCGCGTACGGCGGCATGTTGTAGTGGAACATGAAGCGCTCGCGGTACTCGCCCATCAGCGCGTCGACGATCTGCTCGTCGCGGGCCGTGCCCAGCGTGGCCACCACGAGCGCCTGCGTCTCGCCGCGCGTGAACAGCGCGGAGCCGTGCGTGCGCGGGAGCACGCCGGTTCGGATGCTGATCGGCCGCACCGTACGCGTGTCGCGGCCGTCGATGCGCGGCTCGCCCGCCAGGATCTGGTGGCGGACCGTGCTGGCCTCGAGGTCGAACATGATGTTGCCGACCTGGCGGCGATCGTCCGGCGACGTGTCGGGCGAGAGGACCTCGGCATCGAGCTTCTTGCCGATCTCCTTGAGGCGCTGCGAGCGCTGCTGCTTGCTGCGCATCTGGTAGGCCGCCCGGATGTCGTCACCGATCGCCGACTCGACCTTCGCAATCAGCGACTCGTCCTTGGCCGGCGGAACGAAGTCCCACATCGGCTTGCCGGCTTCCTCGACGATCGAGTGGATCAGGTCGATGACGGCCTGCTGCTGCTGGTGACCGAAGACGACGGCGCCGAGCATGATTTCCTCGGACAGCTCCTTCGCTTCCGACTCGACCATCAGCACCGCGGCCTCGGTGCCCGCGACGACGAGGTCGAGCTGCCCGGTCGAGAGCTCGGTCTTGGTCGGGTTCAGGATGTACTGGCCGTTCTCCCAGCCCACGCGCGCCGCGCCGATCGGGCCGTTGAACGGGATGCCGGACAGCGCGAGCGCCGTCGAGGCGCCGATCATCGCCGGGATGTCCGGATCGACCTCCGGGTTCACCGACAGGACCGTCGCGATGATCTGCACGTCGTTGTAGAAGCCGTCGGGGAACAGCGGACGGATCGGCCGGTCGATCAGGCGCGAGGTCAGCGTTTCCTTCTCGGAGGGGCGCCCTTCGCGACGGAAGAAGCCGCCCGGGATCTTGCCCGCCGCGAAGGTCTTCTCCTGGTAATCGACGGTCAGCGGAAACCAGTCCTGGCCGGGCTTGGCCGCCTTCGCGGCGACCACAGTAACCAGCACCACGCTGTCGTCGAGACTCACGAGGGCCGAGCCGCCGGCCTGGCGAGCGATCTCGCCGGTCTCGATCGTGAGGTTGTGTCGCCCGTACTGGATGCTCTTCTTGATGTGCTTGAACATGATGGGGTCCCGAAAGCGAAAGTGGCCGCTCCCTCATGGGGCGGCCACCTTGGATGGAGGCTAGGTCGAGGCGGCGGCGCGCCGGGATGCCGGCGACCGGTCGTCGCGAACCGAAGCGAAGCGCGGCGCGATCACTTGCGCAGGCCGAGCTTCTCGATGAGTGACTTGTAGCTGTCGGCGTCTTGGCGCTTGAGGTAATCGAGCAGCTTGCGCCGGCGCGACACCATGCGCAGTAGGCCGCGCCGCGAATGGTGGTCCTTCAGGTGATCCTTGAAATGGTCGTTGAGGCCGTTGATGCGCGCGGTGAGCAGCGCGACTTGCACTTCGGGCGAGCCGGTGTCGCCCTTGGCGCGCTGATTATCGGCGATGACCTTTGCCTTCTCGGCAGTGGTGACGGACATGGTGTCGAAGATCCTTACGATGGCCCCAGGCGGACCCGGAGCGTCGTGGTGATTTGGGACGTGATTCGGACGGAATCGCACCCTTGGAAAGAGGGCGATTCTAGCACGAAAATCACTTGAATTTCAAGAACTCACGGGCTCCCTCGCGGGCTCGGCGAGGAGGCGCGAAGGCTTCGCGACGCCCGTGTCGACGTCGGCCAGCCCGAGGAGCTCGCCGGCCCCGTAGACGACGCAGCGCCCGCTCGCCGTGCCCGCCGCCGCGACCGCGACGCCGTGGCGGAAGCGCTCGACGTCGTCCGGCGCCAGGTCGACGCGCGGCATGTCCGCGACCAGGACGTCGACGGGCAGCAATCGCGCCAGGCGCGCGTCCGGCGCCATCGCCTCGAGTGCGTCGAGCGTGACGGCGTCGTCGATGACGAATCCGCCCGTGGCGGTCCGGCGCAGCGCGGCGAGGTGGGCGCACGTGCCGGCGGCCGCACCGAGGTCCTCGGCGAGCACGCGCACGTACGTTCCCTTGCTGCAGTGGACGTCGACGACTGCGTCCGGCGGCCGCCAGTCGCGCAGCGCGAGCGAGAACAACTCGATCGCGCGCGGCGGGCGCGGGATCTCGATGCCTTCGCGCGCCCAGTCGTAGTACGCGCGGCCGCGGTGCTTGAGCGCGGCGTAACGCGGCGGCGTCTGCTGGCGAGGACCCACGAAGCGCGCCAGGATCGCCTCGAAGGCCGCGCGATCGATCGCCACGGGCAGCGTGCGCGTCACCTGGCCTTCCGCATCGCCCGTGTCGGTCGCGATGCCCAGGCGCACGACCGCCTCGTAGCGCTTCGGCGCATCGAGCAGCGCGTGCGCGAACTTGGTCGCCTCGCCGAACGCGATCGGAAGCAAGCCCGTCGCGAGCGGATCGAGCGTTCCGGTGTGACCGGCTTTCGCGGCGGCGTACAGGCGTCGCGCTCGCTGGAGCGCGGCGTTCGAGCTCAAGCCCGCGGGCTTGTCGAGCAGCAGGACGCCGTCGACGCGGCGGCGGTCGGCGCGCTTCACGAGCCGCGCTTGCGGTCCTCGGCGACGGCCCGGTCGATGAGGCGTGAAAGCTCGAGGCCGGACTCGATCGAGTCGTCGTAGACGAACGTGAGCTGCGGCACCGTGTAGAGCGACAGGCGACGCGCGAGCTCGCTTCGCAGGAAACCGGCCGTGCGGCCGAGCGCCGCGACCGTTTCGGCCGCGTGCTCGCGGCCGGCCAGGTCGGTGACCAGCACCTTCGCGTGGGACAGGTCGGGCGTCACCTCGACGTGCGTGACCGTGACCTTGCCGACGCGCGGGTCCTTGATCTCTTCGCGCAGGAGCTGCGAGATCTCGCGCTGGATCTCGTCGCCGATGCGCGCCGAGCGCGGGGAATGCCGCTTCGCCATTCCTATCGCCTATCGCCCGTCGCAGCCTCTTACAGCGTGCGCGTGACTTCCACGATTTCGTACGCCTCGAGCTGGTCGCCCTTCTGGATGTCGTTGTAGCCGCGCACCGAGAGGCCGCACTCGAAGCCCGCCTTGACCTCGCGCACGTCGTCCTTGAAGCGCTTGAGCGAGTCGAGCTCGCCGTCGTGGACCACGACGTTCTCGCGCAGCACGCGGATCTTCGAGCCGCGGCGCACCAGGCCCTCGAGGACCATGCAGCCCGCGACCGTTCCGACCTTGCTGATGCGGAACACCTCGCGCACCTCGATGAGGCCGAGGCGGTTCTCCTTCTGCTCGGGCGTGAGGAGGCCCGAGAGCGCCGCCTTCACTTCGTCGACCGCGTCGTAGATGATGTCGTAGTAGCGGATCTGCACGCCCGCGTTCTCGGCGAGCTTGCGCGCCTGCGCGTCCGCGCGGACGTTGAAGCCGATGATGACCGCCTTCGAAGCGAGCGCGAGGTTGATGTCGGACTCGGTGATGCCGCCGACCGCCGCGTGCACGATGTTGACCTTGACCTCGTCGGTCGACAGCTTGGTCATGGCCTGCGACAGGCCCTCGTAGCTGCCCTGCACGTCGGCCTTGACGATGAGCGGCAGCGTCTTCGCGCCGCCCTCGCCCATCTGGTCGAACATGTTCTCGAGCTTCGAGGCCTGCTGCTTCGCGAGCTTGACGTCGCGGAACTTGCCCTGCCGGAACAGCGCGATCTCGCGCGCCTTGCGCTCATCGCCGAGCGCGATCACGTCCTCGCCGGCGAGCGGCACGTCGGACAGGCCCTGGATCTCGACCGGGATCGCCGGTCCCGCTTGCTGGATCGACTTGCCGTTCTCGTCGGTCATCGCGCGCACCCGGCCGAACACGGCGCCGGCGAGCACGATGTCGCCGCGCTTCAGCGTGCCCGCGTTCACGAGCACCGTCGCGACCGGCCCGCGTCCCTTGTCGAGGCGCGCTTCGATCACGATGCCACGCGCCGGCACGTCCTTCGGCGCCCTCAGCTCGAGCACCTCCGCCTGCAGCAGGATCGCGTCGAGCAGCGCGTCGATCCCCTCGCCGGTCTTCGCCGATACCGGCATGAACCGCACGTCGCCGCCGAATTCCTCCGGCACGACGCTCTCGGCGACGAGCTCCTGCCTGACGCGCTCGGGATTCGCGTCGCCCTTGTCGATCTTGTTGATCGCGACGACCAGCGGCACGTTGCCCGCCTTCGCGTGCGCGATCGCCTCGCGGGTCTGCGGCATCACGCCGTCGTCGGCCGCGACCACCAGCACGACGATGTCGGTGACCTTCGCGCCGCGCGCGCGCATCGCGGTGAACGCCTCGTGGCCCGGCGTGTC
>DATBSV010000019.1:0-20348 GCA_036559685.1 Casimicrobiaceae bacterium | reverse complement strand
TCCGCTTCGTGCTCACCACCGGAACCGGTTGGGAGGCCCAGCTCGTCTCCGACAGCAGCGTCGTCAAGAAAGCGCAGTTCAAGGAAGGCTCGCTCAAGATCAAGTTCGATGCGACGCCTGCCGGCACGACGACGGTCATCTTCGACGGCCTCGGCCGCGTCCTCGACAGCGCCCAGGCGCCGCTCACCGCGCGCATCACCTGGGACGTCGACAGCAGCACCGTGTCGTCGGGAGTTCGCAAGCTGCGCGTCGTCGTCGACACCGCGGCCGCCACCGGCGTCGCCATCAAGTCCTGCGATCCTGCGATCACCGCCGGCGACCCGCGCGCCTGCCCCGCCTAGGTACCGTCCATGCGTCCGAACCGTTCCCTCCCCGTCCGCGGCACCCCGCGCAGCGCGCAGACCGGCTCCTTCCTGCTCGAGGCGCTCATCGGCGTGCTGATCTTCGCGTTCGGCATCCTTGGCCTCGTCGGCCTGCAGGCGGTCGCGATCCGCAACACCAACGACCTGCAATACCGCGGCGAGGCGATCGCGATCGCCGGCGCGGCCATGGGCCGCATGTGGACGATGGATCGCGCCAATCTCAAGACGTTCTACGAGGGCGACGCCGGGACCGGCGGCGACGGCTACAAGGCGCTGGTCGAGGTGGCGGAGCGCCTGCCCAGCGTCAAGGGCAACAACGCGCTGGCGCCGACGGTGGTCGTCGTCGACGGGCCGTCGACCACCAGCAACCTCGTCACCGTGACGATCCGCTGGCAGCTGCCCGGCGACCCGACACCGCACCAGTATGTCGGCGCGGTCATGGTGGGGCTCAACTGATCATGGCCACACTTCTCGTCCGGTCACGCCAGCGCGGCATCTCGCTCATCGAGCTCATGGTGGGCGTGGTGATCGGCCTGCTCGCCGTGCTCGTGATCTACCAGACCTTCGCCGTCGCCGAAGGCGTCAAGCGCCAGACGATCTCCGCGGGCGATGCCCAGAAGACCGGGATGATCGCGACCTACCTGCTCGGCTCCGAGCTCAGCAGCGCGGGCAGCGGGATCATGCTGAACCAGGACGACCTCGCGACCTGCCTCGACACGGGCAACGTCGCGACGACGATGCGGCCGTTCTCGGTGATGATCACGCCCGGCGCGAACGCCGCCACCGCCGACGAGCTCGTCGTCAACTACAGCACGGCCCGCTCGGTCGTGACGCCGTCGATCTTCATGGCGAAGACCGACGCGGGCGGAACCCAGTTCACGGTCCAGAGCCCGACCGGCTTCAAGAAAGGCGACATGATCGCGACGATCTCCGGCAGCGGCGATTGCGAGCGCCACGTCGTCTCGGCGGTCACCGGGCCGGATGCGAACGGCAACGTCGTGCTCGACCTCGACGCGACCGTCGCGGCGCCCATCGCCAAGACCCCTTCCTTCGACGTCATGCCGTCGATGCGGCTCGTCAACCTCGGCCCGGCGAACTCCACGCAGCGCGTGCGCTACGACGTGGTCGGCGGCGTCCTGCGCAGCACCGACCTCGTCACCGCCGGCGCGACGGCGCAGCCGCTCGCGTCGTCGATCATGAACCTGAAGGCGCTGTACGGCATCGACACCGACGGCAACGGCACGGTCGACGAGTGGACGCCCGCCACCGGCAACTACACGCCGGCGAAGGTGCTCGCCGCCGCCGGCACCGAGCTTCGGCGCATCAAGGCCGTGCGGCTCGGCATGGTCGTGCGCAGCGACGAATACGACCGCGACGCGCCGGCGTACGGCTGGACGCTGTTCGAGTGCACGACGCAGGAGGCAGTTGACTACATCTGTCCCGCCAAGCTCACCGGCACGCTGGGCGCGAACTACAAGTACCGCGTGTACGAGACGATCATCCCGCTGCGCAATCCGATGTGGAACCGCTGACCATGGCCGCGAACCTTCATCCGCTTTCGTCGCGCCGCGCGCAGTCGGGCGTGGTGCTGTTCATCGCGCTGATCGTGATGGTCGCGCTGTCGATCGCCGGCATCGCGCTGATCCGCTCGGTGGACACCGGGCTGTCGATCACGGCCAACCTGGGCTTCCGCCAGGCGTCGATCCCGCCGTCCACGTGGGCGGTCGAGAACGCGATCGCGGCGATGTTCGAGAAGAAGACGATCGCCGACCTCGAGAAGAAGAACCTCAACGAGAACTACTACGCGTACCGCTTCGAGATCATCAACGGCGCCAAGCCCGAGGACAAGTACGGCGTTCCGTACGACCTGCAAGGGGTCGGCACGACGCCGCCGAACTATCCGTCCACGTTCCAGAAAACGACCGACGCCGCCGGCAACACGGTCCGCTACGTGATCGAGCGCATGTGCCTCGCCGAGGGCCCGGCGACCGCGGCGAACTGCGACATGTCGCCGCCGAAGAAGTCCGAGGCGACCACTGCCATGGAGCTAGTCAAACCCGAGCTGATCCGGGTGCCGTTCTACCGCCTCACCGTCCGCGTCGACGGGCCGAACAACACGACGACGTTCGCGCAAGCGATGCTGCGCTGAAGCCGCCGACGCAGGGAGCAACAACATGAAAACCCAACGACCTTACTTCGCCCTCCGCGCCTTGTCGGGCGTCCTGGCCTTCCTCATCGGCTTCGGTCCGATCACGCCGCTCGCATTTGCAGCGACGCCGCTCGCCGACGGCCCGATCAACGTCAACATCCAGGCGCGGCCGAACATCGTCTTCACGCTCGACGACTCGACGTCGATGCAGCTCGACTTCCTGCCCGACTACGTCGTCATGGACACGCTGACCAACGTCGCGACGACGTACTGCCGGGCGGCCACCGGCCTGACCGCGTGCGGCAGCGTCGGAAGCGCCGCGATCCCGCAGTACGTCTACGCCGAATGGGGCATGCCCACCGGCGCCGGCAACCCGTGGCCCGCCGGTTACGGCGGCAGCAGCTACGGCCCGCCCGCGGCGATGACGTCCGCGTTCAACTCGATGTTCTACAACCCGGTGGTCACCTACGTGGCGCCGCTCAAGTACGACGGCAGCTCGTACGCGGACATGACCGACGCCAACACGACGGCGTGGACCAAGGTGCCGGCCGATCCGTACCTGTTCCCGACCAAGTTCGTGAACCTGCAGACCAAGGTCAACGTCGGCGTGTGGTGCAACACCACGTATGCGGGGCCGTTCACGAAGCCCGCCGGCGTCGCGGCCGACCGGGACGGGATCACGATCGGCGGCGACTTTTGCCGCATCAACGGCTTTCCCTACGTGGCGGGCGGGAACGGCGCGCCGAAGACCGATGGCGACTACAGCTACCCGTACTCGGACAACGTCACCGCGGGCGCACCGCTTTCCGCACCCTACTTCGCCACGACGACACGCACGATCCATTGCGACCCGAACCTGGTGAACGGGACGAACGGCGCGGCCACGGCGGAGAAAGCGCCGACGGCGCCGACCTGCGACCCTTGCGGGCTGTCTTGTCCGGTCGCACTGGTCCTGGACCCGGCCAACCCGGTCGGCTGCGACCCGGGATGCCTGAACCCGGCCGAGTGCACGATCTGCGGCACGAAGTGCCCGGTCGCCACGACGTACAGCTGCGGCACCACCTGCACGACGCCTGCGCTAAATTGCCTGGCCGCCGGCGGCAGCAACTGGCCCAAGATCGGACCGACGACTTGCACGGCCGGCCCCAACCAGAAGTGCACGACGCATCCGGGGACCTGCCCGGCGCCGGGCGCGTGGAAGGCCGACGCCGCCAGCTGCAGCACCGTCATCAACGGCAAGAGCAAGACGGCGGGCGCCGTTCCCGCGGCGTTGATCGGCAAGTCCTACGAGTGGGACGCCAACACCGACGGCGTCGTGTGCCGCCGCAACAACTTCACCTACACCGACGTGACCGCCGGCGGCTGGACCTACCCGAGCGGCAACTTCACGTTGGCCGTCGCCGGCGGCACGTGCGGCTCGATCGCGGCGTCGATCAACCGCCATTACTACAAGGCGGCAGTCCAGTGGTGCGACACCCAGATCGGCACGCCGCCGTTCACCGGCGGCGCCAAGACCAACGACAAGTGGCGCGGCTTCGGCAAAGGCACCTGCCAGGCCGAGAAAACCACGGTGTACAAGTACCCGAAGTACGTGAAGTACGGCGCCGACCTCGCGGTCGCGCAGGACAACTACACGGACGCGGCGTTCTATCTCGTCGAGCTCGACTACAAGAACAAGAAGATCATCGAGCGCAACGGCACGCCCGCGACGACGATCTCGCACACGTACGACGATGGAGCCGGGGGTACGGTCACCATCACGCGCGACGGGAGCGCGGCCACGCCCGCCGCGAACGAGCTCGTCAACTACGCGAACTGGTTCGCCTACTACCGCACGCGGATCCTCGCCGGGAAGACGGTCACCTCACTCGCGTTCTCCGAACTGACGGACAAGTTCCGCGTCGGCTTCCACACGCTATCCAACCTCCCGGCGAGCACGTTCCTGACGATCAACGACTTCAAGGGCGGCGCGGGTAACCAGCGCGAGGCGTGGTTCAACAAGCTCACCGGCGTGTCGATCCCGATGGGCAACGACACTCCGCTCCTCGAAGGCGTCGTGCGCATCGGCGAGTGGTTCAAGTCGACCACCGGCACCAGTGGAGCGCTCAGCGGATCGACGGACCCGATCAAGCTGTCGTGCCAGAAGAACTACCACATGATGTTCACCGACGGATACACGAACCAGAATGCCAAGCCGGTGACCGTCGTGGGCAACCTGGACGGCGTGAAGATTCCTGCGACCTGCGGTGGTGCGCAGGCGTTCCCGCCCGATTGCATGCCCGAGACCATCGTGTCCCTGCCGGCAGCGACTGACTGGCCGTGGCGCTATCGCGAGGGTGTGACGGCGGTCGACGATTCGCTGGCGGACTACACGCTGGCGTACTGGATGACCGACCTGCGACCCAGCTCGTTCGCCAAGACGCTCTCGGACAACAACGTGCCGACGAGCGTGCGCGACCCGGCCAAGTGGCAGCACCTCAACTTCGCGGCGCTCTCGCTCGGCACCCAGGGCAACCTGCCGTCGCTGAATACCAGCAAGACGGAGGCGAGCATCGACACGGGCGCCACGCGTTGGCCATGGCTACCGACCACGGCCATCGTCAACCGGCCCGGCATCACGGGCGTGGACGACCTGTGGCACGCCGCCATCAACGGGCGCAGCCTGTTCGTGAACGCGCACGATCCGTCCGAGCTGCAGCAGGGCATGCAGTCGATCCTTCGGGAGATCCAGAACCAACAGGCGGCCCGCGCCGGCGCGGCGTTCTCGAGCGTCGCTTTCGGCGCGTCGAACAACTTCATCTACCGCGTGACGATCGAGCCGGGCTGGGGTGGAACGCTCACCAAGGTCGAGGTCGACCCGTTGGGCGAGGCCGGCGAGCTCACGGTCATCACCAACTACCACGACGTGCTTGCCGCACAGGTCACACCCGCGTCGGTCGGCGACACGCCCTGGTACGACAAGCGCAACGTCGTCACGTGGGACCCGTCGGCCAAGAAGGCGGTCGCGTTCAAGCACGCGAACCTGACCGGCACGCAGCAGTCGTCGCTCGGGGGCACCACGGCCGTCCAGCAGAAGATCGTCGACTACCTGCGTGGGGACCGCTCGAACGAGGGCACGGCGCTCAAGAATTTCCGCGTGCGCGCGCAGATCCTCGGCGACATCGACAATTCGTCGCCGGTCGTGGTGGGCGAGGCGAAAGGCCAGTACTCCGACTCGACCGATCCCGGCTACGAGGCGTTCAAGGCCACGACCACTTCGCGCAAGAAGATGGTCTACGTCGGCGCGAACGACGGCATGTTGCACGCGTTCGCCGAGAGCACCGGCACCGAGGTGTTCGCGTTCATCCCGAGCTTCATGTACAGCACGGTCGCGGACAAGGGCCTCGCGATGCTCGCGAAGAAGGAGCCGTTCTTCAAGCACCAGATGTTCGTCGACTCGACGCCGGTGGCCGCGGACGTGAAGATCGGCTCGAACTGGAAGACCTACCTGTTCGGCGGACTGGGCAAGGGCGGCAAGGGCTTCTACGCGATCGACATCACGGATCCGGGCGCGATCGCGACCGAAGCAGATGCGGCGGCCGCGGTGAAGTGGGAATTCACCGACAGCGAGATGGGCTACAGCTACGGCAAGCCGCTGGTCGCGAAGACCTATGCCGACGGCTGGGTCGTGATCTTCACGTCCGGCTACGACGCGACCGGCAAGGCGAAGCTGTATGTCGTGGACATCGCGACCGGGAACCTGATCCGCAAGCTGGAGACGACGGCCAGCGGGGACGCGGGCCTGGCGCAGGTGTCGGGCTTCGTGCTGTCGTTCAAGAACCAGTACCTCGAGCAGATCTACGGCGGCGACCTCAACGGCGATGTCTGGCGCTTCGACGTCTCGAAGGCCGATTCGACGAAGTGGACGGTCGACAAGTTCGCTGAGCTCAGGATCGCCTCGGCGTCCCAGAGCGTCACGACGGCGCCGCAGATCGAGGTCGACCTGGCCAACGGCGTCGACCGCTATGTGATGATCGGCACGGGCCGCCTGCTGCATGAGGACGACCTCGTCACCTACAAGGACCAGCAGCAGACGATGTACGCGATGCGGGACGGCACGGTGCTCAAGCCGCTTGCAAGCGGCAGCCTGCCGTTGCAACCGCGTGGGGACGTCGACTTCACCGTCGTCGACCCGACCAGCGTCGCCGGCTTCACGGGGTTGTCGGTCAAGGGCTGGTACATGGACCTGCCCGTGGGCGAGCGGATCATCACGCCGATCGCTTCCGAGCTCGGACTGCTCGGCTGGGCGGGCTCGAAGCCGCCGGACAACGAGTGCCTGCCGGGGCTGAAGGCCAGCATCTACGTCCGCAAGTTCACCAACGCCGAATCGGTGGTGGAGGACGACACCGGCACCGTGGTCGCCTCGCTCAACGTCGACGAAGGCGCGGTCGGGATGGAGTTCATCAACGTCTACTCGACCACACCGAACGACCCGACGCTGAAGATCGCGATCACGTTGGGTACCGACGGCCGGACGATGTACATCGACCTCGCGAAGGGCATCTTCTCCGGCGATCACCGGATGTCGTGGCGCCTGATGGGCCAGTGACGCGCTGACGCGCGGCGTTCGACGACGGCCGGACGGAAACGTCCGGCCGTTGTCATTTCGGGGCCGGCGCGGGGATGATGCGGCTATGAGCGACTGGTACGCACCGGCGTATCCGACGCCCGGGCTCAGCGAGGCGCCGGGCTGGCGGCCCGTGAGCGGCGCGTTCGCGGCGTCCGCGGCCGTCCATGCGCTCGCGATCGCGATCCTCGCCGCCCTCCTGGTCCGCGAGCCTGCCGCCGCGACGATTCGCGCGGAGCCGATGCCGCTCAAGGCGATGCTCGTGAGCCCGGCGCGCGCCGATCCCGAGCCGGCGACCGTGCGCGCCGCGCCGCAGCCCGCGCCGATGCGCGCGCCGCCTCCGAAGGCGATCCCCGTCCAGGCGCCGTGGTCCGCCCAGCCGTTCGACTCGACACCTCCCGCATGGCTGTACTCGCGCCCGATGATCAGCGAAGGCGTCGTGTACCTCGAGACGCGCAACGTCGCGATTCTCGGTGAGCGGATCGAGCGGATGATCAACGACAGCTATGGGGGCGAGCCGGAATTCCCGGTCGTGCTCAAGCCGGCCGAGGAGCTCGGCTACCCGCTGGACGTGCTGGAATCCGGCGTCGAGGGCCGCGTGTTCGTATGGTTCGGCGTCGACGAGGAAGGCAAGGTCGCCGATCGCGAGGCGCTGGACGGTCCGCCCGAGCTCAGCGAGTGGGTGCTCGAGCGCCTCGACCGCCTCGTCGAGAAGCCCGCGCGCAATGGCGAGAAGCCGGTGCGCGGCTGGGTCGCGCTCGAGATCGAGTTCTCGCGCGACGCCGCGCGGACGGCGCGCGAGATGCGCGCCGTCGAGGTCGAGCGGCTCCAACGGGCGGAGTTGCGCGCGAAGGCGCGAGCAACGACTCCCTAGCTTCAGCCCATCACGGGCATGTGGAAGCCCGGGGCAGCGCTGCCGTCGTCGGGCCAGCGCGACGTCATGACCTTCGTGCGCGTGTAGAAGCGCACGCCGTCCATGCCGTGGACGTGCAGGTCGCCGAACAGCGAGTTGCGCCAGCCGCCGAAGCTGAAGAACGCCATCGGCACCGGGATCGGCACGTTGACGCCGGCCATCCCGACCTCGCAGTCCTGCTGGAACACGCGCGCGGCGTGGCCCGAGCGCGTGAACACCGCGGCGCCATTCGCGTACGGATTCGTGTTGATGAGGCCGATCGCCTCGTCGAGCGACTCGGCGCGCACGACCGACAGCACGGGCCCGAAGATCTCCTCGCGGTAAATCGTGTGCGATGGCTTCACGTGGTCGAACAGCGTCGGGCCGACGAAGAAGCCGTCCGGGTGGCCGTCGATCGACGGCTTGCGTCCGTCGAGCACCAGCGTCGCACCCTCCTCGACGCCCTTGTCGATCAGGCCGGTGATGCGGTCGCGCGCGGCGCACGTGATGACCGGGCCCATCTCGATGCCCGGCGCGTTGCCCGGACCGGTCGTGATGCGCTTCGCGCGCGCGGCGAGCTTCGCGACCAGCGGATCGCCCGCCTCGCCGACGGCGACGACCGCCGAGATCGCCATGCAGCGCTCGCCGGCCGAGCCGTAACCCGCGCCGGTGATCGCCTCGGTCGCATAGTCGAGGTCGGCATCGGGCAGCACGACCGCGTGGTTCTTCGCGCCGCCGAGCGCCTGCACGCGCTTGCCGTGTCGCGTGCCGGTCTCGTAGATGTAGCGCGCGATCGGCGTCGAGCCGACGAACGACACGGCGCGGATCGACGGGTGCACGAGCAGCGCGTCGACGGCCTCCTTGTCGCCGTGCACGACGTTGAACACGCCGTCGGGCAATCCCGCTTCCTTGAGGAGCTCGCCCATGCGCAGCGACAGCGTCGGGTCGCGCTCGGACGGCTTCAGGATGAACGTGTTGCCGCACGCGATCGCGATCGGGTACATCCACATCGGTACCATCGCCGGGAAGTTGAACGGCGTGATGCCGGCGCACACGCCGAGCGGCTGGCGGATCGACCAGGTGTCGACCTCGGTGCCGACGTTCTCGCTGTGCTCGCCCTTGAGGAGGTGCGGGATGCCCATCGCGAACTCGACGACCTCGATGCCGCGCGTGATCGAGCCCTCGGCGTCGGCGAGCGTCTTGCCGTGCTCCTGCGTGACGATCTTCGCGAGGTCCTTCTTGTGCGCGTCCATCAGCTCGCGGAAGCGCATCAACACGCGCGCGCGGCGCAGCGGCGGCGCGGCGCGCCAGGTGGCGAACGCGGTCTCGGCCGAGCGCACGGCGGCGTCGACGTCGGCGGCGTTCGCGAACGGCACGTGGCGGACCACCTCGCCGGTTGCCGGGTTGGTGACTTCGCCGTAGCGCGTCGTCGTCGGGGCGTGCGCGCGCCCGCCGATCCACATCGGCAGGCGCTCGAGGGTCGTGAGGTCCATCGGGTGTCTCCTACGTCGTGGCTTGTCACACCGGGGTCAGATGGAATCTTGACCCCGGTATTCACTCCGACGTGCCACGTACCGCGCGATCAGGTCGACCTCGAGGTTGACCCGCCGCCCCGGGGCGAGGGAGCGCAGCGTCGTGACGGTGAGTGTATGCGGGATCAGGTTGACGTGAAAGCGACGGCCCTCGACGTGATTGACGGTGAGGCTCACGCCGTCGATGGAGATCGACCCCTTGGCCGCGATGTAGGGGCCAAGCGCCGCCGGCGCATCGACCGTCACCCGCACGCTGCCGGCGCCGTCGGGCGCGACCTCGGCGACGGAGCCGACGCCGTCGACGTGGCCGGTCATCAGGTGGCCGCCGAGGCGGTCGGCGAGCCGCAGCGCCTTCTCGAGGTTGACCTCGCCGGGGCCATCGAGGTTCGCGGTGCACGCGAGCGTTTCCGCCGAGACGTCGAACGCGAGCCTGCTCTCCCCGCCTTCGCGCTCGATGCCGACGACCGTCAGGCAGCAGCCCGACACCGCGATGCTGTCGCCGATCGAGACGTCCGATGCGTCGAGCGATCCGCACGCGACGACGAGTCGCCCCGCGCCCGGCCCCGGTGCCGTCGCGGCGATACGCCCGACTGCCTGCACGATGCCGGTGAACATCAGCGCGGCTCCCGCGTCACGCGCGCCACGATGCGCACGTCGGCACCCAAGCGCGCGACGTCGACGATCGTGAGCGGCGTATGCGCCGCGAGATCGTCGAGCGGCGCGGCGCGCTGGAACATGCCGCGCGCCGGGTCGCCGATCAGCCCGGGGGCCAGGTAGCAGACCACCTCGTCGACGAGCCCCGCGTCGAGCAGCGCACCGTTGAGGCGCGCACCGGCCTCGACGTGCAGCTCGTTGACGCCGTCGAGCGCGAGCTCGTGCATCAGCGCGCGCAGGTCGACGCGCCCGTCGGCGTCGGGCAGCGCCAGCGTGCGCGTGCCCGCGGGCCATTCGGCGTTGACATCGCGCGCCGTCACGATGAGCACGTTGCCGCCCGCGAGCACTTTCGCGCCAGGCGGCGTCTCGGCGTGGCGGTCGACGACGATGCGCAGCGGCTGGCGCGTCGTCGCGACTGCGCGCACGGTGAGCTCGGGATCGTCGTCGCGCACCGTGCCGATGCCGGTCAGGATCGCGCACGCGCGTGCGCGCCACGCATGGCCGTCGGCGCGCGCCTCGGGCCCGGTGATCCAGCGGCTCTGCCCGTTCGCGAGCGCGCTGCGCCCGTCGAGGCTCGCGGCGATCTTGACGCGCACCCACGGCCGGCCGCGCGTCATGCGCGAGACGAACCCGGGATTGAGCGCGTGCGCCTCGTCCCCGAGCAGGCCCGACTCGACCGCGATGCCCGCGTCGCGCAGGCGCCTGGCGCCGCCCGCCGCAGCCGGATTGGGATCGGCCATCGCCGCGACGACGCGCCCGACGCGCGCGTCGATCAGCGCGTCGACGCACGGCGGCGTGCGGCCGGTGTGGTTGCAAGGCTCGAGCGTCACGTAGACGGTCGCGCCTCGAACGTCGTGGCCGTTCGCGCGCGCGTCGTCGAGCGCGAGCCGTTCGGCGTGCGGCAATCCGGCGCGCTCGTGCCAGCCTTCGCCGACCACCTTGTCGCCGAGCGCGACGACGCAGCCGACGCGCGGGTTGGGCGAGGTCGTGTACAGGCCCTTCGCGGCGAGTGCGAGGGCGCGCGCCATCAGGGCGCGGTCGGCCTCGGCGTCCATCGTCAACCCTGCCGCTTGCCCCGGCGGGTCGGCGCCTCGACTTCCTTGATCGCGTCGCGGAAGTCGGCGACGTCCTGGAACGACCGGTACACCGACGCGAAGCGGATGTAGCCGACCTTGTCGAGCTTGCGGAGCTCGTCCATCACGAGCTCGCCGATCTGGCGCGCCGGGAGCTCGCGCTCGCCGAGCGACAGCACCTGCTGGACGATGCGCTGGATCGACGCGTCGACGTACTCGGTCGGCACCGGCCGCTTGTGCAGCGCGCGCTGGAAGCCGACGCGGATCTTGCGCTCGTCGAAGTCGGCGCGCGAGCCGTCGCTCTTGACGACCTGCGGCAGCCTGAGCTCGACGTTCTCGTAGGTCGTGAAGCGCTTCTGGCACGCCATGCAGCGGCGGCGGCGGCGAATCGAATCGCCCGCCTCGGAGACGCGCGAGTCGATGACCTGCGTGTCGACGCTGTTGCAGAACGGGCACTTCATGACGGGCGCCGACCTTCGTGGGTGCTAGTAGACCGCGAACTTGCCGGTCAGCACCGCGATGCCCGCCTTCACACGCGCCGCCGTCGGATCGTCGTGCGGCTTGTCGAGCACGTCCGCGACCAGGTGCCCGAGCTCCTCGCACTCGATCTCGGTGAAGCCGCGCGTCGTGACGGCCGGGCTGCCGAGGCGGATGCCCGAGGTCACGAACGGTTTCTCCGGATCGTTCGGGATCGCGTTCTTGTTGACGGTGATGTGGGCGCGCGCCAGCGCCGCCTCCGCATCCTTACCCGTGAGCTTCTTCGGGCGCAGGTCGACGAGGAACATGTGCGAGTCGGTGCCGCCCGAGACGATGCGCAGCCCGCGGTCGCGCAGCACGGTGGCGAGCACGCGCGCGTTGTCGATGACCTGGCGCTGGTAGGCCTTGAACTCGGGCTGCAGCGCCTCGCCGAGCGCGACGGCCTTCGCGGCGATCACGTGCATCAGCGGGCCGCCCTGCAGGCCCGGGAACACGGCGGCGTTGATCTGCTTCTCGTACTCCTCGCTCGCGAGCACCAGTCCGCCGCGCGGCCCGCGCAGCGTCTTGTGCGTGGTCGTCGTCACGTAGTGGGCGTGCGGAATCGGGGACGGGTAAAGGCCCGCCGCGATCAGGCCGGCGTAGTGGGCCATGTCGACCATCAACTTGGCGCCGACGCCGTCGGCGATCGCCTTGAAGCGCTTCCAGTCGATGACGCGCGAGTACGCCGAGGCCCCGGCGATGACGAGCTTGGGCTTGTGCTCGTGCGCGAGCTTCTCGGCCGCGTCGTAGTCGATGAGCTCGCTCTCGGGGTCGAGCCCGTAGGCGACGACGTGGAACCACTTGCCCGACTGGTTGACCGGCGAGCCGTGCGTCAGGTGCCCGCCATGCGGAAGGCTCATGCCGAGCACCGTGTCGCCGGGCTTGAGCGCCGCGAAAAAGACGGTCTGGTTCGCCTGCGCGCCCGAATGCGGCTGGACGTTCGCCATGCCCGCGCCGAACAGCTCCTTCGCGCGGTCGATCGCGAGCTGCTCGGCGATGTCGACGAACTCGCAGCCGCCGTAGTAGCGCTTGCCCGGGTAGCCCTCGGCGTACTTGTTGGTGAGCTGCGATCCCTGCGCCGCGAGCACGGCCGGGCTCGCGTAGTTCTCCGACGCGATCAGCTCGATGTGCGACTCCTGTCGCCGGTTCTCGGCGACGATGGCCGCCCACAGGTCGGGGTCCGACTGGGCGAGCGTCTGGGTACGATCGAACATTGGGGTTTGCCCCGGGCGCGGCGACGGGCGATTCTAGCATCGGGGCATGCTCCGGCCTTCCGGCGCCCCGCCTGCCTCGCGCGTCGGCGGCCCTTATAATCGGCGACCCCTGGGGAGGCACGCGTGGACGCCCTGCTCAAGCTGTCGCTGCTGATCGACGCCGTGAACCGGCGGCTCGGCAAGGTCGCCAACTGGTGCGTCCTGCTCGCCTGCGTCATCAGCGCCGGCAACGCGATGATGCGCTACGCGTTCGACATGTCGAGCAACGCGTGGCTCGAGATCCAGTGGTACCTGTTCGCCGCCGTCGTGATGCTCGGCGCGGCGTACACGCTCGAGCGCAACGAGCACGTGCGCGTCGACATCTTCTACATGCAGCTCTCCGAGCGCCGCCAGCTCTGGATCGACCTTCTCGGGACGGCGTTCTTCCTGATCCCCGCCTGCCTGTTCATCGCGTGGCTGTCGTGGCCGTTCTTCCACGAGTCGTGGCGGCTGGACGAGATTTCGGGCAATGCGGGCGGCCTGTGGCGCCCGCCGGTCAAATTCCTGATTCCGCTCGGCTTCACGCTGGTCGCGCTGCAGGGGGTTTCGGAAATCATCAAGCGCGCTGGCGCGCTGCGCGGCTACACGCGCTACGCGACCCACTACGAGAGGCCGGTCCAATGATTCCGCTCGAGTGGATGCCGCCGCTGATGTTCAGCGGCCTGATCCTGATCATGCTGATCGGGTACCCGGTCGCGTTCTCGCTGGCGGCGCTCGGCTTCATCTTCGGGTTCATCGCGATCTGGCACGGGTACTTCGAGTTCGGGTTCCTGCAGGCGATCCCGGGAAGGGTCTTCGGCTCGGTGCTGTCGAATGAGCTCCTCCTCGCGATCCCGTTCTTCACGTTCATGGGCGCGATCCTCGAGAAGTGCGGTCTCGCCGAGGACCTGCTCGACTCGATGGGGCAGCTGTTCGGCACGCTGCGCGGCGGGATCGGCTACTCGGTGATCATCGTCGGCTTCGTGCTCGGCGCGATCACGGGCACGGTCGCGGCGCAGGTCATCGCGATGGCGCTGATCTCGCTGCCGGTGATGATGCGTTACAAGTACAACATGCGCTACGCGACCGGCGTGCTCGCAGCGTCGGGCACGATCACGCAACTGGTGCCGCCGTCGCTGGTGCTGATCGTGCTGGCCGACCAGCTCGGGCGCTCGGTCGGCGACATGTACCTCGGCGCGTGGGGCCCGTCGCTGCTGCAGATCGCACTGTTCCTGGCGTTCACGTTCGCGATCAGCATCGTGAAGCCCGAATGGGTGCCGGCGATTCCGAAGAGCGACCTGTCGCTGCACGGCTGGGCGCTGTGGAAGCGCTGCCTCTGGGGAATCATCCCGGCGGCCGTGCTGATCTTCCTCGTGCTCGGATCGCTCCTGCTGGGCCTCGCGACACCGACCGAGGGCGGCGCGATGGGGTCGATCGGCGCGATCGTGCTCGCGACGCTCCGCCATCCCCAGCTCGGCCAGGCCGGCAAGCGCATCGCGTTGATCGGATTGGTGGCCGCCGGCGTCGCCGCGATCATCGGCGTGATGGCATTCAAGTCGGTGCCGTTCAAGGTGACGATCGCCGTGCTCTACGCGGCCGTCGCGTACCTGTGCTTCCGCGCCGTGGCGATCACCGAACTGCGCAAGCTGCTCGTGGCGGCCTACGAGGCGACGATGCGGCTCACCGCGATGGTGATCTTCATCCTGATCGGCTCGACCTGCTTCTCGACCGTGTTCCAGGGCGTGGACGGCGGCCGGTGGCTCGAGCACCTGCTGACCAGCCTGCCCGGCGGCGCGTGGGGCTTCCTGATCTTCGTCAACGTGTTCGTGTTCTTCATCGCGTTCTTCCTCGACTTCTTCGAGATCGCGTTCATCATCGTCCCGTTCCTCGCGCCGGTCGCGAAGACGCTGCTGACGCCGATGGTCGGCGAGGAGGCCGCGCTGATCTGGTTCGGCGTGATGCTGTGCGTCAACCTGCAGACGTCGTTCATGCACCCGCCGTTCGGCTTCGCGCTGTTCTACCTGCGCGGCGTCGCGCCGAAGGAGGTCAAGAGCTCGGACATCTACTGGGGCGCGATCCCATGGGTGCTGCTGCAGCTCGTGCTGGTCGCGCTGGTCGTCGCGTTCCCGGCGCAGGTGACGATGCTGCTCGACAAGCCCGTGCAGTACGACCTGCAGAAGATCCAGATCGACGTGCCGCAGATCGGCGAGAAGGACATCGTCGTGCCGTCGGGCAGCGACCCGGGCCAGGAGGCCACGAAAGAGCAGGACAAGGCCGACAAGGCCGGCCAGGCGCTCGAGGACGCGTTCAAGAAATAGCGCCGGAATCGAAAAGGCCCGCGGATTCGCATCCGCGGGCCCAAGTGGTGCGCGAGGGCGGCTCTTACGACTTCTTCGCGGCCGCGGCCGGGGTCGAGCCCGCGGTGGCCATGTAGTTGTCGTAGGTGTTCTCGCAGACACGGAACCACAGCACCTGCTCGCGTTGGAACGCGGTGTAGTTGTCGTAGATCTTCTTCCACTTCGGGTTCTTCGCGTTCTCCTCGGCGTAGCGGTCCATCGCCGCCTTGTAGCAGGCATCCATCACCGCCTTCGGGAACGGGCGAAGCTGCGTGCCGCCGGCGACCAGCTTGCGCAGCGCCGCCGGATTCTGCGCGTCGTACTTCGCCATCATCCAGGTATTGGCTTCCGCGCAGCCGGCGTTGAGCGCGGCCTTGTACTCGGCCGGCAGCTCGTTGTACTTCGCCGTGTTGTTGAAGAAGTGCAATGCCGGGCCGCCTTCCCACCAGCCGGGGTAGTAGTAGAACTTCGCGACCTTGTTGAACCCGAGCTTCTCGTCGTCGTACGGGCCGACCCACTCGGCCGCGTCGACGGTGCCCTTCTCGAGCGCCGGGTAGATGTCGCCGCCCGCGAGCTGCTGCGGCACGACGCCGAGCTTCGCGAGCACCTGGCCGGCGAAGCCGCCGATGCGCATCTTGAGGCCCTTGAGATCGTCGAGCGTCTTGATCTCCTTGCGGTACCAGCCGCCCATCTGCGCGCCGGTGTTGCCGGCGAGGATCGACGTGATGCCGTATTCCTTCAGGAACTCGTTGTAGAGCTCCTTGCCCTGGCCGAAGTACCACCATGCGTCGTACTGGCGCTGGTTGAGGCCGAACGGGATCGCGGTGCCGAATGCGAACGTCGGATCCTTGCCGACGTAGTAATACGGCGCGGTGTGGCCGCACTCGACGGTGCCGTTCTGCACGGCGTCGGCGACCTGCAGGCCCGGGACGATCTCGCCCGCGGCGAACACCTGGATCTGGAACTTGCCGCCGGTGATGTCGTTCACCGTCTTCGCCGCGGTCTCGGCCGCGCCGTAGATCGTGTCGAGCGACTTCGGGAAGCTCGACGCGCAGCGCCACTTGATCGTGGGCGCGCCCTGGGCGAAGGCCGGCGCGGAACCGGCCGCAAGGATTCCGGCCATGCCGGTGTTTTTCAGGAACGAACGACGCTGCATGTGTTTCCTCCTGGGACGATCGGGAAAGCTTGGAAAGGCTATTTGGGGTGCGACCAGCCTTGGGATTCTAGGGGGCCGCGTCGTGAAATGCCACGGTTTTCCGCCGTCCGGCGCTAACGCCGCCCCACGGGCGGCCGTTGACGGGGCCTAGGGCCCCAGCTTGCGCACGGCGCTGAACAGCGCCCATGCCCAGCCGGCCTGCCGCTCGAGCGTTTGCGTGAAGCGGATCAGGTAGCGCGCGTTGCCGGTGTCGAGCTCGATCATGCCGCCCGGCGCGAACTTGTCCTCGGGGCCGATCAGGCTGCGCTGCGCGGACTGCCGGTTGTCGGCGTGCGCCGGCAGGTAGATGCCGAAGAACGGGCGGTCGGCGAGCTGGCGCGCGCCATCGGCAGGCGCCGACCACGTCCGCAGCAGCACGCGCACCACGCGCCGCGCGATCAATTCGACGCCCACGGTGATGTCGTCGACCTGCTGGCGCTGCATGCGGCGGACCACCGCCAGCGTCCAGCGGTCGCCGTCCTGGATCGCGAGGATCTCGCCGAGTCGCGACGGCGCCTCCTTGGCCGGCGCGAGCAGCCGGGCGCCCGTGTCGCTGCGGTCGGTCATCGTCCAGCTCGCGCCGCGGATGCGCCGGGCGACGCTCTCGGGGTTCGCCGTCGGGTTGACCAACTGCGTAACTTCGTCGAATGCCGCCGACACGCCGGGCATGCGCGCCGCCTCCGGCAGCCGGTCGATCTCCGCGATCGCGCGCGTGAGCGCCTGCAGGCCGGTCACGACGCGCACCGAGGCCTCGGTACGGAAACGCTCCGCGCGCGGCGCCTGGGCGATCGCCTCGGGCCCGTAGAGCGACGCGAGCCGCATCAACAACAGCCGCTGCTCGCGGGGGGGCAGGTCGCCAGCCTCCAGCGTCGCGTCGTCCTGCTCGGGCAGCCAGCGCATGCGCTCGACGACGCGGGCATAGACCGGCGACAGGTCGAGGTAGAGCGAGCGCCCGCCCACGGTCGGCTTGTCGCGGCGCCTCAGCCCCTGCGAGCCGGTCAGGTCGATGTAGAACCCGGCACCGTCGCCGGGCGGCGGGACGAGCGTGAGCGTCGGCGCCCAGTCGGCCAGCTGGCGCGCGACCCACTCGACCTGGTCGGGCGTGAAGTTGCCCGAGTCGAGACGCATCAGCAGCAGCGTCTGCACGTACTCCTGCTCGAGCGTGATGCCCGGCTGCGCGAACGCGCCGCCCCCGAGCACGAGCTGCTCGCGCTGCCAGCCGCGCATGCGCGCGAACTCGTAGAGCTCGTGGAAGTCGCGCCACTGCGCCGGGATCCAGTGGCTGTAGCGGAACAGCCGGTAGCGGCCGTCGAGTCCGCGGTGGTGCGCGAGGCGCACGAGAACCCATGGCAGGATCGCGCGCCAGCGGCGGTTGTCGGCGCGCGGGTAGCCGGCCTTGAGCGCGAGCTGGTAGGCGCCGATGAACGCCTTGACGAGGTCGAAGGCGGCGTGCCACAGCCGCGACTCGACGCTCGAGCTCTTCTGGTAGTTCGCCGTGTACTGGCGCGTGATCTGCGTGAGCACCGGCTCCAGCCGGCTGTCGATGCGCAACAGCGCCTCGACCTGCGCGGGACCGACGTCGCGTCGCGAGCCCGGGAAGCCCGCGATCAGGTCGAGCGCCTCCTTCTGGATCGCGAGGACGTCCCCGCCCGGCAGCTCGGCGATCCAGCGTTGCGCGTGGTTCGCGCTCGCGAGCGGATCGGAGAGCCGGCGCACCCAGGCGACGAGCGGATTCCCCATGGTTCTCTGGCTGACGGTCACGGCGCGCTGCGGCGTCGCCATCAACGGCCTCCGACCGTCATCCTTCCGATGAGGATCGAGCCGACGTGGCGCGATCCGCGGCGGTCGACGTCGCGGCCGATCGCGACGATGTCGCGGTACATGTCGCGCAGGTTGCCGGCGATCGTCACCTCCTCGACCGGGTGCGTGATCTCGCCGTCCTCGATCCAGAAGCCCGCGGCGCCGCGCGAGTAGTCGCCGGTGACGCCGTTGACGCCCTGCCCCAGCTGCTCGGTCACGAAGAGGCCGCGGCCCATCCTTCGCATCAGCGCCGCGAGGTCGTCGTCGCCATGCGAGACGACGAGGTTGTGGCTGCCGCCCGCGTTGCCGGTCGAGCGCATGCCCAGCTTGCGCGCGGCGTAGCTGCCGAGGAAATAGCCCTTGACGACGCCGCCGTCGACGACGACGCGCGGGTCGGTCGCGACGCCTTCCGCGTCGAATGGCGCGCTGCCGCGCGCGCGCGGCAGGTGCGGCTCCTCGCGGATCGTGACGTGCGGCGCGAAGACGTCCGTGCCGAGCGAGTCGACGAGGAAGCTCGACTTGCGGTACAGGTTGCCGCCCGAGACCGCCTGCACGTACGCACCGATCAGGTCGACCGCCTCAGGCGCCTCGAACAGCACCGGGCATTCGATCGTCGCGAGCGGCCGCGCGCCGAGGCGACGCACCGTGCGCTCGCCGGCGATGCGGCCGACGTCGGCCCCGCGCATGAGGTCGGCGGGCGAGCGCGCCGCGGTGTACCAGTAGTCGCGCTGCATGCCGCCATCGTCCTCGGCGATCACCGCGACGTCGATCGCGTGGCGCGAGCTCCGGTAGCCGCCGTGGAAGCCCAGCGAGTTCGCGTACACGAACTCGCTCTCGCCGCGCGACACCGACGAGCCATCCGAGTTGTTGATGCGCTTGTCGACGCGCAGCGCCGCGGCCTCCGCGTCGCGGCCGAGCGCGATCGCCTCGTCGACCGACAGGTCCCACGGGTGGAAGAGATCGAGGTCGGTCCAGCGCTTCGCGAGGCGGTCGGCATCGGCCAGGCCGGCCGACGGGTCCTCGGCCGTGAAGCGCGCGATCGCGAGCGCCTTGCCGACCGTATCGCGGATCGACGCGTCCGCGAAGTCGGCGCTGCTCGCATGCCCGCGGCGCTGCCCGAGGTAGACGGTGACCGAGATGCCCTTGTCGCGGTTGTACGCGATGGTCTCGACGTCGCCCTTGCGCACGGTGACGCTCTGGCCGACGCCCTGCGAGACCTCGGTCTCGGCGGCGGTCGCGCCGCCCTTGCGCGCATGGTCGAGCACCAGCGCGGCGACGCGCTCGAGCTCGGCGGTCGCGACCGGCAGCCGCCCCCCCGGCGACGCGGTGGCAGAACGGGCTGCGATTGCGGTCGTCATCGGCGTCGTCGGGAGCGCCCGCCCGGGATGGTCGCCGCGGCTGGCAGGGGATTGAGTGCGGGACGAAAAGCGTCGTCTATCATAGCAAAGCCCCCAGGAACCCATGACGCCCGCATACCGCCGCCCGCCGGGCCGCAACGACCTCCCGACCGCAAAAGAGCCCGGCGAGCGACGGGCCGCCCCGAGCTCGCCCGCCCCCTCGGGGGGAAGCGCGCCCAGCGCGCATCGGGGGGATCACCCCGACGACCGCCCGTCCAAGACCCAGCTCAAGCGCCAGATGGACGCGCTGCAGGACCTTGGCGAGACGCTGGTCGGGCTCGACGCGTCCCGCCTTGCCGAGCTCGACCTGCCCGAGCGCCTCGTCGACGCGATAAGCCTCGCGCGCGGCATCACGCGCCACGAAGCGCGCCGCCGGCAGATGCAGTACGTCGGCAAGCTCATGCGCCACGTCGATGCGGCGCCGATCCGCGCCACGCTCGAGCGCTGGGATACCGTACCGCAGGCCGAGAAGGCGCGCTTCGCCTCGATCGAGCGCTGGCGAGAGCGGCTCCTCGCCGACGCCCAGGCGATCGACGCGTTCGTCGCCGCGCATCCCTCCGTCGATCGCGACGCGCTCGCGCGCACGATCGTGGCCGCGCTCGCC
>DATBSV010000018.1:0-3449 GCA_036559685.1 Casimicrobiaceae bacterium | reverse complement strand
ATTGACGAGCGCGAGGGTCATCAGCACGGCGAGTAGCGCCATGCCGATGCGCTGCCCGACCTCGAAGGCCCGGTCGGATACCGGTCGGCCTAGGACGATTTCGGCCAGATAATACAGCAAGTGCCCGCCGTCCAGCAGCGGAATCGGAAGCAGGTTGAGCACGCCGAGGCTGATGCTGATGAGCGCGAGGTAGCCGACGAACGTGAGCATGCCGGCTTGCGCCGACTGCCCCGCGTAGTCGGCGAGCGTGATCGGGCCCGACAGGTTCTTGAGCGACGCGTCGCCGGTGATCATGCGCCCGAGCATGCGCAGCGTGAACACCGCGAGCTCGCCGGTCTTGCGCGCGCCCTGCATCAGCGCGTCGATCGGCCCGGAGCGCACCGTGATCGCGATGCGATCGACGCTCGCTGGGTCGACCTTGAGTCGCAAGCCCGCGAGCCCGATGCGACGACCGCCCTGCTCGGCCGCTTCCGGCACGATCGTCACGTCGCGCGCCGTGCCGTCGCGCTCGATCCGGAACGCGATCGGCACCCCCGGCTTCGCGTTGGTTGCCTGGGCAACGTCCGACGGCGAGCGCGTCGGCCGCCCGTCGACGGCGACGATGCGATCGCCGCCCTTCAATCCTGCGGCCTCGGCCGGCTTGCCCGGCGACACCTGGTCGATGATCGGCGGACCGAAGTCGGGACGCAGTCCCAACACCGAGAGCGGATTGCCTTCCCAGTCGGCGACGGCGAGCGAGCCAAGCGGCAGCGTGCGCGAGGCGCGACTGCCGTCGGTGCGCTCGACGTCGACGTCGATGCGCTCGCGCCCCTGCGACTTCAGCACGCGCCAGCGCAGGTCCTGAAGGCTCGCGACCGGCTCGCCGTCGACGGCCACGACCTTGTCGCCCTCGGCGAAGCCCGCAGCGGCCGCCGGCGTGCCCGGCTGCGGCGGCGCGAGCACCGCCTTCTGTCCCGGCACCCCGGCGACGAAGGTGCCGGCGAACAGCAGCACGGCGAGCAGCAGGTTCGCGATCGGACCCGCGGCGACGATCGCGATGCGCTTGTAGACGCTCTGGCGGTTGAACGCGCGCGGGACGTCCTTCGGCGCGAGCGCGTCCTCGCGCTCGTCGGCCATCTTGACGTAGCCGCCGAGCGGCACGGCCGACACCGCCCACTCGGTCTGGTCGGGGCCGACGCGGCGCGACCAGATCACGCGCCCGAAGCCGACCGAGAAGCGCAGCACCTTGACGCCGGCGAGCCGCGCGACGAGATAGTGGCCGAGCTCGTGGAACACGACGAGCACGCCGAGAACCACCAGGAACGCGCCGATCTTCCAGGCGATGTCGATCATGCGGCGAGCGGCATGCCGGAGGCGTCGGCGGGCAGTCGCAACAGCGCACAGGCCGCGCGCCGCGCCTCGGCGTCGGCATCGAGCGCATCGTCGAGCGACGCGACCTCGCGCGGTTCGACGCGTGCGAGCGTTTCGGCGCAGGTCACGGCGATCGCAGGGTAGCTTGCGCGGCCGCCGAGGAACGCGGCCACCGCGACCTCATTCGCCGCGTTCAACACGACCGTCGCCGCGCCGCCGGCCTCGAGTGCGTCGTACGCGAGCTTGAGGCACGGGAAACGCGCCGGGTCGGGGGCCTCGAACGCGAGCGCCGCGAGCGACGCGAGATCGAGCGTGCCGACGCCGCTATCGATGCGCTCGGGCCACGCGATCGCCTGCGCGATCGGCGTGCGCATGTCGGGATGGCCGAGTTGCGCCAGCACCGAGCCGTCGACGTACTCGACCAGCGAGTGCACGACGCTCTGCGGGTGGACGACGACGTCGATCGCGCGCGCCGGGATGCCGAATAGATGGTGCGCCTCGATCACCTCGAGTCCCTTGTTCATCATCGTCGCCGAGTCGACCGAGACCTTGCGGCCCATGCGCCAGTTCGGGTGCGCGCACGCCTCGTCGGGCGTGACGCCGGCGAGCGAATCGACGGCGCGCGTGCGAAACGGGCCGCCCGACGCGGTCAGCACGATGCGCCGCACGCCCGCGCGCGCAGGATCCCCGGCGTAGCCCGCCGGCAGGCACTGGAACACCGCATTGTGCTCGCTGTCGATCGGCAGGATCGTCGCGCCGCCTTCGCGCGCCGCGCGCATGAACGCGGCGCCGCCGATGACGAGCGCTTCCTTGTTCGCGACCAGCAGCCGCTTCCCGGCGCGCGCGGCGGCGAGCGTCGGGGCGAGGCCTGCGGCCCCGACGATCGCGGCGAGCACCGTGTCGGCCTCGGGATGGCGCGCCGCTTCGATCAGTCCCTCGGGTCCGGCGAGCACGCGCGTCGGCAGTCCGTCGCTCGCGAGGTCGCGTTCGAGCGCACGCGCGGCGTCGGCATCGAGCAGCGCGGCGATCGAAGGGCGGAAGCGCCGGCACAGCGCGGCGAGCTTCCTGGCATTGCGGTGCGCGGTGAGCGCGACGACCGCGAACCGGTCGGGATGGCGCGCGATCACGTCGAGCGCCGAGTCGCCGATCGAGCCGGTCGCGCCGAGGAGGCTCACGCGCCGCATCGCGTTAGCCATTCAGAAGGCAGTGCGCGGCGAGCGCGGCAGGCGGCATCGCGGCGAGCAGCGCGTCGATGCGGTCGAGCACGCCGCCGTGGCCGGGCAGCAGCGTCCCGCTGTCCTTGACGCCCGCGACACGCTTCATCCACGACTCGTAGAGATCGCCCAGCACCGAAAGCGACGCGAGCGCGATCGCGAAGACGATCCAGGCGGCGATCGCCGGCGCGTCGAGCGGACCATCGTAGCCGGAGGCGCGCGCGAACGGCACGAGCGCCGCGGCGAGCACCGCGACCGCGAGCATGCCGCCCCAGACGCCTTCCCAGGTCTTGCCGGGCGAGACGAGCGGCGCGAGCTTGCGCTTGCCGAACGCGCGCCCGGCGAAATAGGCGGCGGAGTCCGCGACCCACACGATCGCCATCGCGGCGAGGACGAGCCACGGCGAGCGGACCTGCAGCTCGACGAGCGCGACCCAGCAGCCGACCAGGGCGATCGCACCGGCGAGCGTCAGCGCGGCCTTGGAGCGCGGCGTCCAGCGTCGTACGACCCAGGGCAGCGCCACCGCCAGCCAGAATACCGTCGCGAGGCCGCACGCGACTAGCAGCACGCCGAGCGGCCAGCCGTCCGCGGCGCTCGGCGGCGCGAGCACGAGCAGCGCGACGCCGATCGCCGCGACGCCGCCGACGAATGCGACGCGTCCGGGCGCGGAGAGCGAGACCAGGCTCGACCACTCGCGGGCCGACTGGACCGCGAGCAGCAGCGTGAACACCGCCCACGCGACCGGCGGCAGCCAGAACAGCACGACCAGCACCACCGGCACGAGGACTGCGGCGGTGGCGATGCGTGTCGCGAGCGGCGTCATGTCGCGGTCGTCGCCGCGGCGAGCTGCTCGCTGGTGCGGCCGAAGCGGCGCTCGCGCGTGCG
>DATBSV010000017.1:0-20126 GCA_036559685.1 Casimicrobiaceae bacterium | reverse complement strand
AGCAGCAGGTGGACGAGCTCGGCGTCGATGCCCGCGATGTCGCCGACGAACCCGACGTCGACGCCGTCGCTCGCGGGGCGCGGCAACGCGCGGATGAAGCGGCCGTCCTGTCCGTTGATGCCCACCGCGCGCCCGCCATGGCGGTTGACCAGCCCGGTGAGCTCCTGGTTGATCTCGTCGAGCGCCATCTCGACGACGGTCAGCGTCTTCGCGTCGGTCACGCGCACGCCGCCGTGGCGGCGCGACGGCATCCCCATCGTCGCGAGCAGCTCGTCGATGCGCCAGCCGCCGCCGTGCACGACGATCGGCTTCATGCCGACCAGCCGCAACAGCGCGACGTCGCGCGCGAAGTTCTCCTTGAGGGCCGGGTCGGTCATCGCGCGTCCGCCGAAGCGCACGACGATCGTCTTGCCGTGGTAGGCCCGCAGGTAGGGAAGCGCCTCGGCGAGCGTGTGGGCGACGGTGGCGGCGTTGGGCACGTCCGCATGGTACCGAATGTCGGCACGGCCCCACGGGGCTGCGCCTCCGTCATCCGGCCGAAGGCGGTGCGCCGTCGCGCTGACGTAGAATCGCCGCACCCGTGTCGCTCGCACCCACCCACGTCGTCGTGCTCGCTGCCGGCTTCGGCCTGCGGCTCGGACCGCTGACGGCCAATCGGCCCAAGGCGCTCGTCGAGGTCGGCGGCGCCACGCTGCTCGAGCACGCGTTGCGCTTCGCGTCCGCGCTCGGCGCGCGCGACGTCATCGTGGTCGCGGGCTACCGGCGCGACCTCGTTGGCGAGCACCTCGCGGCGCTGGGGATGCCCAAGGTCCGCGTCGTCGACAATCCGCGCTATGCCGAGGGCAACCTGTACTCGGTCGACGCGGCGCTCGCGCTGGTTCGCGGCACCTTCCTGCTCGCGAACTGCGACCACATCTTTCCCGACGACGCCGCGCTGCGCATCGCCGACGCCGTCTCCGACGACGTGACGGCGTTCTGCGAGTTCAATCGGCCACTCGAGTCCGACGAGATGAAGGTCAAGCTCGCGCCCGACGGGTCGATCGCGCGAATCGCCAAGACGCTCGCCGACTACGACGGCGGCTACATCGGGCTGACCCACGTGCCCGCGGCGCGCCTCGATACCTACCGCTACGCGGTCGACCGCGCGCGCACGCTGCACGGCAACGCCGCGGTCGCCGAGCACGCGCTGCAGGCGCTCGCCGACGACGCGGTGTGCGTGCGCCCGGCGAGCCTCGACGGCATCGTGTGGTCCGAGGTCGACACGCCCGAGGACCTCGCGCGCGCGGAAGGACGGCTCCGCGACGCCGCCCTGTCCCACGCGGCGTACGCGCCGCGGGCCGGCGCCCGCGCGCAGCGCGGCCGCGATGGCTGACGCGCGCGAGCCCGCCCGCCTCGCCATCGCCTGGCATCCCCACCACGTCGAGCACCTCGCGCCGTGGTGCGAGCTGCTCGACATGCCGCTGCTGCTCGCGGAGAGCCCGGCAGTCGACGTGACCCCGGCGCTCGACGTGATCGCGGCCGACTACCCCGGCGTGAGAATCGAGCGCATGCCCGGCATCGTGCTGCCCGACCGGCTCGACGTGCTCGCGCACGCGATCGCCGCGCGGTCGCCGCGCACGATCTTCTACTCGGAATTGTTCCCGCGCCTGCTGCTGCGCGCGCTGTTCGGCGGTCGGCGCGACACGCCGCGCGTCGTCTACGTTCCGCACGGCTTTTCGGAGAAGCGGCAGGACTGGGCGGCCGCCACCGTGCTCCAGGACGTCGCCGTGCTCTACGGACAGGCGGCCGTCGACCAGCTCGCGGCGCTCGGCGTCTCCGCGTACCTCGGCTCCCACATACGGTCCGGCAACCTGCGCCGCAGCTACCACGCCCGCCACGCGGTGTTCTTCCGCGCGCGCGCGGCCTCGCTCGGCCTCGACACGGCGAGCGCCGGACGTACGCTGCTCTACGCCCCGACCTGGCAGGACGCGATCGGCAGCTCGTCGTTCTTCGCCGCGTTCGCCGCATTCGTCGACGGGCTGCCGGCGGGCTGGCGCCTGGTCGTCAAGCTGCACCCGCACCTCGAGCGTGACCCGGGCGCGGTCGACGCTCTCGCGGCGCGCGCACGCGGGCGCGATGTGCACCTGCTGCGCGCCAAGGGGCTTTGCTTCCCGTTCCTCGACCTCGCGGACGCGTACGTCGGCGACATGTCGTCGCTCGCCTACGACTACCTCGCGTACGGCCGCCCGATGTTCTTCACCAACCCGACGGCGGGAACGGCCGTGGACGCGGCGGAGTCGCGGCTGTTCGGCTGCGGCACCGTCGTTCCGCCGGATCGCTACGGCGACCTCTACCGGCTCGTGGACGACGCCTGGGACGACGATGCCGAGCGACATGGCGCGGCGCGCGCCGCGCTCGATGCCTACGTGCACGAGGCCGGTCGCGAGCCCGAGGCGGTCGCGACCGAGATGAACGCGCTGCTCGCCGGCCCGGCGCCGACCTGGATGAGCGCGACGCCCTGACGCTACTCGCGCGCTTCCTCGCGCTGCTCCAGGTCCCAGCGCAGCTCGACCAGGTCGTCGTCGAGCGCGTCGCGCACCGACACGACGCCGAGCGGCCGGCCGAACTCGACGACCGGCAGGTGGCGGAACTTGCCCTCGTGCATCACGCGCAGCGCGCGCACGAACGGCTCGTCCGGGTGCATCGTCTGCGGCTGCGGCGTCATCACCTCGCCGAGCGTCGTCGTCGCCGGGTCGCGCGCCGCGGCGAGCACGCGGAACAACGCGTCGCGCTCGGTGAAGATGCCGGCCAGGCGGCCGTCGTCGAGCACGAGGACGGAGCCGACGTTGCGCTGCTTCATCTGTCGAGCCGCGTCGACGACGGTGGCGTCACGGGACACGGTGACCGACGGACGTCCGGCCACGATCGAACGCAGCGACCGCATCTGCATGGTGCGCCTCCGACGGGTTCTCCCCGTCGCCAAATTGAGCGCCCACCGGGGGCCGGAGTCAATACCCGGTCGGATTGGGGTAGCGGAGCTGGACGGCCGCGATGTCGGCGAGCGTCGCCGCGTCGAGGTCGACGTCGAAGGCGTCGAGGTTCTCGTCGAGTTGCGCGAGCGAGGTGGCGCCGACGATCGTCGCGCCGACGTACCAGCGCGACCGGACCCACCCGAGCGCAAGCTGGACCGGCGTGAGGCCATGGGCGCGGGCGACCTCGAGGTAGGCCTCGCTCGCCTCGAACACCAGCGGCTTGCGGTAGCGGACGCCGACGGTTTCGAAGAGCGTGTAGCGCGCGCCTGGAGGCTTCGCATTCCCGCGGTACTTGCCGGTGAGGATGCCGCCGGCGAGCGGACTGTAGGGCAAAACCCACATGCGCTCGCGGAAGAGCGCCTCGGCGAGGTCGCCCTCGACGGCGCGCGAAACGAGGTTGCAGCTGTTCTGGACCGTGACCGGGCCGGGAACGCCGAGCTCCTCCGCGGCGCGGCGGAACGCGCACACCCCCCAGGCCGTCTCGTTCGAGAGCCCCCAGTGACGGATCTTCCCGGCCTCGATCATGGCCGCCATGCCGAGGACCTGGTCGCGGATCGGCGGGCCGTCACGCTCCTTGGTCGGGTCGAACTCCGTCGCGCCGAACTGCGGCACGTTCCGCTGCGGCCAGTGGATCTGATAGAGGTCGATGCAGTCGAGCCTGAGTCGTGCGAGGCTGGTGCCGACCGCCTCGGCGATCGTCTCGGGCGTGAGGTCGCTGCGGCCGTCGCGGATCCACGGGCGGCGTCCGGGGCCGGCGATCTTGGTCGCGATGACCAGGCCGTCGCGGCCGTGCTTCGCGAGCCAGCTCCCGACGAAGTGCTCGGTGCGTCCCTGCGTTGTCGCGTTGGGCGGCACCGGGTACATCTCGGCGGTGTCGATGAAGTTGACGCCGCGCTCGATCGCGCGGTCGATCTGCGCGTGCGCCTCCGCCTCGCTGTTCTGCTCGCCCCACGTCATCGTGCCGAGGCACGCTTCCGAGACCTCGAGCGATGTGCCGGGGAGCGTCCTGCGCTTCATGCGGGTTCCTGGAGATAGGGAGAGCCCCGCATTCTACGGGTCGCTTTGCGTCAGGGCGACGTGAACGCCTTCGCGAGCGGCGCGTCGAACTGCACGTCGACCTTCGCGCCGCCCGACGCGGACTGGTCGAACGCGAGCTTGCCGGCGACGCGCTTCGCGTCGTTGGCGGTCGCGCCCAGCACCTTGGGATCGAGCGTTCCCGAATGCTGGACGCGCTGTCCGTTGAGCGCGACCCAGTAGTTGATGCGCGGGCCGGCGTCGAGGTCGATCGTCATCCCCTCTTCGACGCTGCCGTCGGTGCACGACATCTTCGCGCAGGCCTTGAGCTTCGCGCCGATGTCGGTCGCCGAGAACACGACGCGGCGAATCGTCTTCTTCGGATCGACCGCGTCGGGCCCGACGACGAGCCAGGCGTGCTGGAGCGCCGCCGAGCGGGTGCCGACCGCGACCGTGCCCTTCGCCGGCTCGGCGTAGGCGGGCATGACGAAAACGCTGGCGAAAACGCTTGCGAGCGCGCACGCGAGCGCGCGAATCGATAGGCGCAGCATCGAAAGTCCCTCCCTGTTACAGCTTCGCAAGATCCGGGGCGCGCGGCCCCGTCCAGGTCTTCGCGTACGCGGCGCGCGCGGCTTTCTCGGCCTTGCCGTCGCCCTTCTTCTTGTACACCTCGGCCAGGCCGGCGAGCGCCCAGCCGTTGTTGCGCGTACGCAGCAGCGACTCGCGGAACGCTTTCTCGGCCTCGTCGAGCCTGCCCTGTCGCAGGAGGACGCCGCCCAGCGACTGCCGCACCGGGTAGTACCAGTAAGGCGGCTCGGTGTACGAAAGCGCGTCCTGGGTGAAGATCGCGTCCTCGTAAGCCGCGGCGGCCTTCGCGAGGTCGCCCTGTGCGTCGGCGAGCCGACCGGTCGCGACGTGGCGCGCGGTCTGCATGATCTCCTTCGCCGGCAGGTTCCACTCGGCGAACGGCTTGAAGTCGGTCGTCTGCTCGAGCTTCGCGATCGCGTCGATCTCGCGCTGCGCGCCCGGCGCGTCCTTCTTCGCGGCGTAGGCGACCGCGCGCGCGTAGTGGTACATCGTGCGCACGACCGCGAGGTCCTCGGGCGGCGCGGGCAGCGCGAGGATCGTGTCGGGTTCGGAGAACTGGGCGTGCGTCGTGTACGGCGACGCCTTGATCGGCTGCATGATCGGGAACGCCTTGACGACCTCGATCGGGATCGCCGCGTCGAGCTTGCCCGCGGCGTCCGTCGCGATCTTTCCGTCGCCGCCGACCTGCGCCGACACCATCACGAAGTGGATGTTGTGCGGGTAGTACGCCGACTTGTAGAGCGGATCCGACGGCGAGGTGCGGAAATACGCCTCGTCGACGCCGATCGCGCGCTGGTTGATCGCGAGCGACTCGCGGTACATGCCGACGCGGTAGTAGATGTGCGCCGGCATGTGCACGATGTGGCCGGCGCCGGGCATCAGCGCCGCGAGGCGGTTCGCGTAGGGCAGCGCGCGCTCGGGGGTGGTCGACGCCTCGACCGCGTGGATGTACAGGTGGATCGCGCCGGCGTGGCTCTCGCGCCTGAGCACGCGCTCGAGCGTCGCGACGATGTAGTCGCCGCGCCCCTTCGCCTTGACGCCGTCCGCTTCCCAGTAGTCCCACGGCTGGGTGTCCATCGCGGCCTCGGCGGCGAGCGTGGCGATCGTCATGTCGCTCGGGAAGCGCGCGGCGACGGCCTTCATCGCATCGGCATACGCCGCGTCGAGCGGCGCGCGGTCGGCCTTCGAATCGGCCACGTAGCGCTTCTCGAGCGCCTCGATCAGCGCGCGCTCGCGCGGCGTCGCCTTGTCCTTGAGCGCGACGGCCTTCGCGAGCGCCTCGAACGCCGGCGCGTTCGCGTCCGGGTTCATCGGCACGTTGATATTGGGTCCGAGGATCAGCGCCTCGCCCCAGAAGCACATCGCGCACGACGGGTCGAGCTTCTGCGCGGCGCGGAACGCGCGCTGCGCCTCGGCGTGGTTGAAGCCGAACGCGAGCCGCATGCCCTGGTCGACGTACGCCTGCGCGCGCACGTTCTTGGTCGAGACCTTGAACTTGAGCGTGCCGAGGTTCGGATAGAGCGTCGGGTCGCCCTCGGCCGCCTTCATCGGGGCGGGCTGGAACGGCGCGGTCTCGGTCTTGGTCGCGGCGAGGACGAACGTGCGCAACACCGGCGGCGGCCCGGCTGTCGCCGGACCGCAAACGGCGGAGACGTCGGACAGCAACGGATCGAACGCGTCGTCGCGCGGGGCGGCGGGACCGGTGGTGGCGAGCGAGGCGGCGAGGATCGCGGCAACGGCGGCGGTGAGCCGGCGGCACGGGGGAATCGCGGGGGTCTTCATCGGTCGCTCCTATGAAGAATGGCAAGGATAGCGAACTTCGATACGTGCGACCAAGTGCGCGGGTGACGGGATTATTCCCTTCGCTTGACGCGCCGGACGATGGCGGTGCCCGACTTGTCCGGGATCCGGACGATCCCCTCGGGTTTGTCCTCGAAGAACGCGTCGGCGGCCTGCGCGATGCCGGGCCAGGCGCCGCTGCCGTAGTCGTGCAGGAGCATGAATCCGCCGGGCGCCATGCGCGGGTAGAAGAACGCGAGCGCGTCGGCGGTCGGCTTGTACAGGTCGGCGTCGAGGTGCACGAGCGCGAACCGCTCGTCGTCGGGCACCTGCGCGGCGGTGTCGGGGAAGCGGCCCTTGCACGCGCGCACATTGTCGGACGCGCCGACGTGGCGAAGCACCGCTTCGAGCGACGTGTCGTCGAACTGGAAGCCTTCGGACGCACCGCGCCGCTCGTGCGCAAGATCGCGCGCGTCGAAGCCTTCGAACGTGTCGAACAGCCACAGCGTGCGCGCGGGCATCAGCTCATGCAGCAGCTTCGCCGTGGTCCCCTTGTAGACGCCGAGCTCGGCCAGGCTGCCGGCGATACCCTCCTGCTCGAGGGTGCGCGCGTTCTCGACGAACATCAGGAGCCGCGCGAGGTCGGCGCGGTCGTTGCCCGGGTTCTGCGCGGTCCACAGCGCACGCCAGCGGTCGAAGTCGAATCGCGTCTTCGCGATCCACTCGGGCAGGTGCTGCACCATGTAGCCGCCCGAGAAGTCGGCGAGCGCGACGCCACCGCGCTTGACGATCGAGCGCAGGTTGCGTTGCAGGAACGCGGGACGGCGCAGCTTGTTCAGGCGGCGGACGGCTCGAGGTGAGGCTGCAGGAGCTCCAGCATCTGCTGCTTCGACAGCGCGCCGACCGCGCCCTCGACTGCCTTGCCGTCCTTGAACACGACGAGCGTGGGGATGCTGCGCACGCCCAGCGCCCCCGCGATCTCGTTGTTCTCGTCGACGTTGACCTTGACGATCTTGAGGCGGCCGGTCAGCTCGTCCTGCAACTGCTCGAGCACCGGCGCGACGGCGCGGCAGGGGCCGCACCACGGCGCCCAGAAATCCACGAGCACCGGCAGGTCGGCCTCGAGGACGTCGGTGCGGAAGCTGGCATCGGTGACGATCTGCATCGGAGTCTCCGTTTTCGACATCATGCCACGCGGCGGGCGGCGGCGATGCGTCCCGCGCTAGCCGAGCGGCAACCGGCCGTACTCGACGCGCTGACGATCCACGATCCCGAGGCGGTCGAGCATCGCGGGCGCCTCGACCTCCGGGTCGACGCCGAGCGCGTCGAGCACCGGCCGCAGCGAGCCTTGCCGCGTCTGCGACGTATGCGTCACGTGAATGCGGTCGACCATCGCGACCTTGTACTCGGGGTACGGCAGGCGCGCGCACCAGAGCCAGCCGAGCGACCATCCCGAAACCGATTCGCGGAACGTGTCGCCACACAGCGCGAGCGCACGGCGCGAGAACACCGGGCACATCACCTCGACCCAATTCACGTAGCGCAGCAGCGAACCCGGCACCCGAAAGGTGATCGGGACGTTGACGTACCCGTCGATCACGGGCTGGGCGAGGTCGAGCCCGTAGAACTCCGACAGGTCGAACATCGCGTTCCACGTCGCGGTGTTCGCGGCGACGTCGTCGCACACGAACGCGACGCGCTCGTACGCGTCGAACAGGTCGCGCCGGTTGCGCCACAGCCAGTCGTGCGCCGGCCAGCGCGGGCCACGCATCGCGTGGTAGTGGTCCGCCTTGCTCTCGTGGCGGCCGGCGGACGTACCGTAGTAGGACACCAGCACGTCGAAGCTTCGGATGCGCGAGTCGTCCATCCAGCGCCGATGCAGCGACTGGTCGCCTGCACGCACGACGATCAGGTTCTTGCGCATGGGTCAACCGGCTCGAGCCGCCTCGCGCGCGAGCGGCCACGCGAGGCCGCGGTGGAGCGCCTCGTCGGCGTTGATGTAGTCCCATTCGCCGAAGCGCCCGAGCGTGTGGATGTTGTGCACGCCGAGCCAGGCTTTCGCCTTCGCGACGATCGCCGGTCGCTCGTGCGTGGGCACCGGATAGCCGAGCGGCAGCGTCAAAAGACGCGACGCGGCGATCCGGCGCACGTCCTCCACGAGCCCGCACGCGACAAGCCCGGCGACGACGCGGTCCATCACGCGATCCGCGCCGACGCGCGCGGCGGAGGCACCGGAGACCTCGACCTGGATGCCGCTGCGCGGGCGCGACGCGAGCCAGGCCGACGAATTGGCGTTCAGCACGATCTTGTGGCCGGGCAGCATGTCGTCGGCGACGTAGACGCGCTGACGCGTCGTCGCCAGCGGCCCGTCGATGGCGACCATCGCGAGCGTCACGGGAAGCGCCTCGAGTCGCGCGACGTCACGGCCAAGCGCCGGGGGCGCGCCTTCGATCAGGCCGATCAGACGCGGCAGCGGCATCGTCGACACGAGCTCGCCGTAGCCGATCGCGAGGCCGTCGCTCATGGTCGCGACGCGTGCGCGCGCGTCGATCGCGACGACCGCGCGCCCGAGCTCGAGGCGCGCGAGCTTGCGCGCGAGCGCCACGAAGATCTCGCCGAAGCCGCCCGATGCCGGATAGGCAACCATCGTGTCGTCCTGCAGCGGCTTGCGCCGGCCGCCGTGGGTATCGAAACGCTCGGCAACGCCGGCGGGCGCAGCGACGCGCTCGGCGGTCCAGGCCGCGGAAAGCCGGGCGAGGTCGTCGCCCCACAGCTTCCGGTTGTACGGCCGCATGAACGCGTCGGCGATGCCGGGACCGAAGCGCAGGTCGAGCCACGCGTCGAAATCACGCGCCAGCACTCCGGGCTGCGCCGAGGCGAGACCCGCCCGGCAGCGCTCGACGATGCGCGCGTCGGGCAGGCTGTCGAAGTGCTTCTGGAACGGATACGGTATCCAGGAACCTCCCACCAGGCACCAGGCGTCGCGACGCTGCTCCTCCATCGGCACCGCGCCGAAGACGAGGCTGCGCACATCCGGGTGCGGCGTATGGAACGAGTGGCCGCCGAGGTCGAACGTCGCGCCGGCCACGTCGATCGTGCGCGCGAGACCGCCGGCCTCGTTCGCCGCGTCGACGACGATCGCGCGCTCGCCGAGCGCTAGACCGGCGCCGATGCCCGCGGGGCCGGCGCCGAGCACGAGGACCTCGGCATGGGCGCGCATCGGGCTAACGCGGGAGGTTGAACGGAAACGCACGCTGCGGCAGCGGGTCCTGGCCCTCGAACAGGCGTCGTCCGGTCGCCGCGTTGACGACGACGTCCGGTTCCGTCGCGACGTGCACCCACACGTGAACGTGCGGGAAGCCGCGCCAGTGCCAGATGAACGCCGGCCCTTCGAGCCGCCAGTTGTCGAAGCGCGGCGCGCTCATTCGCCCGTCGCTGGCGAACTGCAGCGAGCACGCGGCCAGCCCACCTTGCGCGTCCAGGCAGCGGCGCACGCGCGCGCGGTCGACGTCGCGAAAGCGCTCGAGCAGCAACTCGACCAGAGCCGCGGCGGAAGCGAGCGCAGGCGCGCCAACCTGCGCGAGCGGAAGGCCGGGGATGTCGGCGCGGAAGCCGAGCGCGGGCTCGGGCGGGATCGCCTTGACGATCGCACGCTCCGCGACTTCGCGCGGAAGCGCCTCGAGCCACGCCGACGCGGCCACCGCTTCGTGCCAGTAGACGTTGCCGGGGTGGTCGGGCCTCTCCATGTACGAGCCAACGGTGTGCGCGTAGAACACCGGGCCGCCGAAGGCCTGGCGCGCGTCGAAGCCGCCATCGGCGCGCAGCGTGACGTGCCGGCCGGTGAAGACGAACTGGAACCGGCCGTCACGAGGTTCGCCGAAGAGCGCGACGCTCTGGTTTCGTCCCCACGGATGGCCGAGGCAGTCGTCCTGGAGCTGCCGGAGCACGCGCGGGTAGGCGCGTGCCGACAGGAGCGAGCGGAAGATCGCGTGCACCAGCGCCTGCTGGGACGGTGCGAAGAAGTCGCTGCGCACCGCCGGCCGCGTGACCTGCCAGTGATTGGTGACGAACGCCCGCAGGAGGCCGCGCTTCGCGTCGACGTGATCGTAGTCGAAGGCGACCTCGGCCCGCTGCGCGTGGCTCAAGCTCGCCGCGAACTCGCGCACGAGCGTCTCGGCGTCCCCGCTCGCGGCGGTCGCGGCGAGCGACCCCAGTTCGGGCGGGTCGCCCGGCAGTGTCGTCGCGGCGACCGACGCGTCCGGCGTCAAGGCGTCACCGGATCACGACCAGGCGATCGGTTCCCGATTCGGCGCCCCATGCCTCGCCCGCGCGGCCGAGCATCTGGCGCACGTTCGCGCGCGAGCGGTCCGACGGGAAGCTCGCGAACGTCTCGGTCGCAGGATCGAAGCGCACGACGGCGTTCGAGGTCCACTCGGTCAGCCATACCTTGTCCTGGTCGTCGACCCACACCGAGTATGCCTGCGGCCCGTTCCCGGGCAGCTTCCATTCACGCCACGCCTTCGTCGCAGGGTCGTACATGCCGACCTGCCCGGTGTTCCAGTAGCTGACCCACAGGCGGCCCTTCGAGTCCGACCAGATGCGCCGCGCGCCTTGCCGCGCGGTCGGCGGATCGACCGGCGTCGCGACGCCGGTCTCGACGTCGATGCGCGCGATGTGATTGCCTGCGAGCGACGCGTACCAGACCTCGCCCGACGGCGTCGTCGTGATGCCATAGGGGCCGTAGCCGCGCGGCGCCTTCCACGCCTTCATGTCCCCGCTCGCCGGATCGAGGCGTCCGTACCAGCCGGACTGGCCGGTAAACCAGATGCGGCCCTTCTTGTCGAACGTGGCCGTGTTGAGGTTCGCGCCCGACGCTTCATCGGGAAGCGGCCACGCCTTCACGGCCTTCGTCTTCGCGTCGACGCGCACGATCGCGTTCAACCCCCCGTCGGTGATCCACGCGTTGCCGTCGGGACCGACGATCACGCCATGCGGCGCGGAGCGAGCGCCGAGCTTCACCTCCTCGACCTTGCCGCTCGCGAGGTCGAGGATGCCGAGCGTGCCATTGCGCTGGCCCGTGTAGTAGACCGGACCCTTGGCCGGCGCCGCCGCGACGTCGTGCGGACCGGAGCCGGCGACGACCTCGAAGTAGCGCGTCTCGGCGACCGCCGTGCCGGCGAGCGCGAGCGAGACGATCAAAGCGAGCGTGCGCGACGTCATGAATTCATCCTCCATGCGACTTGAGCGCGAGGAATTCGCGGCGCGTCCTCGGGCCGTGGGTCGCGAACGACGGGTCGGGATCGTTGCGGTAGTCCTCGCGCGCTCGCGCGACGCGGTCGCGCGGCAGGTGGCGCTTCACCACGTCGTCCGCGACCTTGTAGATGCGCAGCGCGTTGCGGCCGAACACCTTGGCGCGGATCGCCGGCGTGATGCGCGGGTAGCCGTGCTTCCCGACCAGCGCATCGGCGATCTGGAACGTGCGAAATGCCTGGATCTGGTCCTGCGGCGAGCCGTACCAGATCGAGTCGGTGCCCCACAGCACGTTGTCGTCGCCGCAGTACTTGAGGAGCTTGCCGAGCCCGTGCGCCGCGGAATCCGGGTCGCGCATCAGGAAGCGCCAGGTCGATCCGAGCTCGGCGTACACGTTGCCGCCCGGCCGGATCCCGTTGCGCACGAGGCTCGTGCACAGCGCGTCGATGCCGTCGCTGCGGCGCTCGTCGTACGGGCCCTCGGGCGCGTTGGTCACGAAGCCCGAGTGGTAGATCAGGAAGTTGAGGTCCGGATAGCGCTTCGCGACGCGGCCGACGTCGACGCAGGTCGAGTGCTCGTAGCTGCGCTGGCCGAACGGCAGCCCCTTGTGCACGGCGATCGTCTTCACGCCGAGCCGCCGCGCGTTGTCGCAGAGCTTGGTGCCGACCTCGTCATCGAGGAAGAACCCGCGGCCGTCGGGCCCCCACTGCGTGTAGGTTTTCCACGCCGAGACCTTCCAGCGCTCGGCCAGCATGTCCATCGCCTCGAGGTCGCCCGCCTGGTTCGGATTGACGCGCCCATGCAGGTAGACGCGGTGCATCCCGTCCATGCGCTCGACGATCGCCGCCGTCGCGGCGGCCTCCTCGATCTTGAGCGGCTCGCCCTCGCGCGTCGACGGGACGAACGACAGCACGATCAGGTCGGTGTCCGAGTCCATGAACACATCGCGCAAGAACGTGTCCGGGCCGACGCATTTGAGGTAGGCGGTTCCGGGCGCCTCCGCGTCGGCACACTTTCCGGCGCGCGCGAACCCGCGAAAACCTTCCGTGTTGCCGCTCTTGGTCCACGCGCCGGTCGGGTCGACGAAGTGACCCTGCACGTCGAAGATGAAGTCCTGCTTGTCGAGCGTCGAGCGCGCGAGCGCGCCGTCGAGCGCCGCCTCGCGGTCGATCTCGTAGTAGCCGCCGCGCCTTCCCTGCGTCGCGAACGCCGCGTTCATCGCGCCGAGCGTCGACGCGGCGCCGCACGCGGAGACGAGGAACGCGCGGCGCGTGAGCCCGAGCCTTCTCGCGTTCGCGGTCGCCGCCTCCATCGCCCACGTGCGCGCGAGACGATGCACGGGCGCGAGCGGCACCGGTGCGAACTCGCCGTTGGTCGTCGTGTCGAGCTTGATCGGCAGCCGGGTGCCGTCGGGGTCGAGGCGAGCCATTGACGCAAGCATAGCGCCACCGCCTGCGGTTGCGAATGGGCGTGGATAATGCCGACGCCATGGATGCGACCGCCGAGCAAGCGACACCGCCGCCGTTGACCGGCGGCGCCGCGGTTCCCGCCGGCTACCGGGCCTGGGTCGTCGCCGTGCAGTGCCTGCTGGTCGTCGGCTGGGCGATGTACGTGCTCTACCTGCCGGGCCTCCTGAAGACTGCGGGCCTCGACCCGCGGCTCGCGATCGCCGTGCTGATGCTCGACCAGGCGACGTTCGCGGTCTGCGACTGGGCGGCGGGAGCGTACGCGGATCGCCTTGCGCGCATGGCGCAGCGCGCTGCGCCGATCGTCACCGCGTTCGCGCTCGTGTCGTCGGCGTGCATGCTCGCGATGCCCTGGATCGCGAAGCTCGCATCACCCGCGCTCCTCATCGCGACGATCGTGGCATGGACGGCGACTTCGTCCGCGCTGCGCGCGCCGGTGTTCGCCCTGCTCGGCCGCGTGTCGGGCATCGAGAGCAAGTCGGGCACGGTCGGCTGGGCGCTCGTGAGCCTGTCGGTCGCCGGCGCGTTGACGCCGCTCGTCACCGCGGCGCTCGCGAGGCTCGACCCGGCACTGCCGCTCGGCGTCGGCGCGGTCGCGCTCGCGGCGGCCGCATTGTTCGCGACGCGCATCGAAGCGCGCTTCCCGCCGCCCGCGTCCTCACCCGAGGGCGATGCGCCGGCGTTCGCGAAACGCTGGCTGGCGCTGGTCGTGCTGGTCGCCGCGATCGGCACGCAGGTTCACACGGCGATCCTGAGCAAGCCGGTGTACGTGCGCCTCGCGGGCGCCGAGGCCGACTGGTACATGCCCGCGTTCTGGATCGGCTTCGCGCTCGCGCTGCCGCTCGCCGTCCTGGTCGCGCGCGGTCCCTCGCCGCTCGCGCGCGCGTCGCTCGCGCTGCTCGCCGGGGCAGCGGCGCTGGTCGCCGCGCAGCGTGTGCCGACGCTGGGGCTCGTCGTCGCCGCGCAGCTCGCCGCGGGGGCCGCGTGGGGCGTGCTCGCGACAGTCGTCGTCACCTCCGCGATCGCGCTCGGCGGCGCGGGCCGTGCCGGCACCGCAGCCGGGATGGTGTTCGCGGCGCTCGCGGCGGCGGCGCTCACGCGGCTCGGCCTCGTCGCGCTCGGCGTGCAGGCGAGCGCCGCGATCGCATGGGTCCCGATCGTCGCGTGGCTCGCCGCCGGCGTTTTGACGGTGGCGCGCGCGCGGGAGACCGAGGCGCTGCTGTCGGTCGCCGAGGTCCGCAGCGTGCGCGCGACGCCGGCGTAGGGCCTACCCGCTTCGCGCGAAGCGCGCGGCGACCCACCCGGTCGCAAGGAATCCTGCGATCGCGACGACGAGCGTCATCAGGCCGTGCGCGATGACCTTGCCCCATCCGGGACGCACCGGCAGCGCGGCGACCGGGATCGCGTTGACGGGCTCGCCGTTGTAGGTGAACAGCGGTGCCTTCTCGGACCACCAGACCGGCACGCGCGTGCCGGGCGCGTAGGCGATCGAAGGCGCCTCCTGCGCGACGCGCCGGTCGCCGACGAGCGCGCCGGGCAGGTGGAACGGCGAAGGTTCGTTCGATCCTTTGATGTGGCCCGCGATGTACGGGTAGCCCTCGTTGGGCCGCCACTCGTCCATGACGAACTCGACCTGGCGGAACGAGTCGCTCCACCACGCATGCACGAACGCGACGACCGCGCCCTGGGCCGCGTAGAAGATCGCGACGAAAGTCAGCCCGAAGACAATCACTTGCGGATTGAAGCGCCACCCGGTCGCGAGCGCCATCGTGCCTCTCCTGGGGATGACCCGGACGACGCGAACTCTACGCCTGTCGTCTTCCGGCGACGTTGCGCCGACGCCCGCGACCCCGGCCGTTCGTCCTTGCCGTCGTGCGTCCGACTTCCTTTCGCGCCGCGTTATGCTAACGTCATAGCGTCCCGCCGATTGGAAGCTGCCGATGAAATCACGAACGCTCGTCGCCGACCGCCGTTACTACGGGCTCGACCCGGTCACGCTGCGCGCCGCCGCCGGCCGCGTCGCCGCACGCGTGGCGGGATTGCCGCCCGAGCGAGCGCGCGTGCGGAGCGCGTTCCTGCGCCAGGACTTCGGCCTCGACACGGTCGAGGGTCGCGCGCTGCTCGACGACCTGTGCGCGGGCGGGCTGCTCGAGCGGCCGCCGGGACCGACGAGCGACTTCCTCGTGACGCCGCGCATGCTCCAGCTCGCCGCCGCACGCGTTGTCGAGCCGCTCCCGCGCGCGAAGGCGAAGGCGCTGGTCGTCCGCGCGTGCGAGCTCGCCGAGCGCGTCAACCGCCACTGGGCGCGCAATCCGCTCGAGGTCGCGATGGTCGTGCCCTACGGCCCCTATTTCGGCGGCGAGGAGCGGCTCGACACGCTGCCGATCGCGCTGGTCGTGCGCTCGCGCCCGGGCTCGCGACGCGCGATGTTCAACCGGCTCTCCAAGACCGACGGCGCGCGCGGGATGCGCGAGAGCTTCGCCGAGCTGTCGTCGTTCGTTCGCGTGCACCTCGTGACCGGGCTCGAGGACGTGCCGCGCCCCTACACGGTCGCCTGGCAGGCGGAGGACGACTGACGGCGGCGATGCGCGTCGCGCTCGCCGTCGCGACAATCGCCGCGGCCGCATTCGCAGTGCCAGCCGGTGCGGCGCCGACGCTCGGCGGCTGCCCGGTGTTCCCGGCGAACAGCATCTGGAACGCGCGCGTCGACACGCTCCCGGTGCATCCGCAATCGGCGGCGTGGGTCGCGACGATCGGGGCGGGCAAACCGCTGCATCCGGATTTCGGCACCGTCTACGACGGCGCCCCGAACGGCATTCCGTACGTCGTCGTGCCCGCGAACACCGCCAAGGTGGCGGTCCGCTTCGATTACGACGACGAGAGCGACGCCGGCCCCTATCCGATCCCGCCCGACCCGCCGATCGAAGGCGGCCCCGCGTCGAACGGCGATCGTCACGTGCTGATCGTCGAGCAAGGCAGCTGCAACCTCTACGAGCTGTTCTCCGCCTACCGCAACGCCGACGGCAGCTGGCGCGCGGGCTCGGGTGCGATCTTCGGGCTGACCGGCCACGCGCTGCGCCCGGCGACCTGGACGTCGGCCGATGCCGCGGGCCTTCCGATCCTGCCGGGTCTCGTGCGCTTCGACGAGGTCGCCGCGGGCGAGATCGCGCACGCGCTGCGCTTCACCGCGCCGCAGACGCGCGGAAGCTACGTCTGGCCGGCGCGCCACGAGGCGTCCAGCCTGACCGGCACGCAATTCCCGCCGATGGGCCAGCGCTTCCGGCTCAAGGCGAGCGTCGACGACGCGCGCTTCCCCTCCTCCGTGCAGCCGATCCTGCGCGCGCTGAAGAGCTACGGAATGATGCTCGCCGACAACGGCTCGTCGTGGGTCCTGTCCGGCGCGCCCGATCCGCGCTGGAACGACGACGAGCTCCACGCGCTGCAACAGCTCACCGGCGCGGACTTCGAGGCGGTCGACGCGACGTCGCTGATGATCGATCCGGACTCCGCGGCGGCGCGAACCGCAGCGCCCGCCGACGGCCGCACCGCGATCGAGTTCCACCGCGCGTCGGTCGATCACTACTTCGTGTCGTCGAACCCGGTCGAGATCGCGGCGCTCGACGCCGGCGTGTTCGCGGGCTGGGCGCGCACGGGCGAGTCGTTCGGCGTCCTGCCCGCCGGCGAGCGAGGGCTTCCGCGCGCTTCGCCGGTGTGCCGCTATTACGGGCGACCCGAGGCGGGCCTCGATTCGCATTTCTACTCCGCGTCGCCGGCCGAGTGCGCCGCAGTCGCCGCGCTGTACGGCGACGCCTGGCAGCTCGAGTCGTCCGAGGTGTTCGTCGTCGCGCTGCCCGATGCGCAGAGCGGTGCGTGTCCTACGGCCACCATGCCGGTCTACCGCGTGTTCAACGGCCGCCGCGACGCGAACCACCGCTACGTCACGTCGCTCGCAACGCGCGCGACGATGACGGCGGCCGGGTGGATCGCCGAAGGCTACGGGCCCGACGCCGTCGCGATGTGCGCAACCACCCTGCCGTAGGAGATCCCCCAAGCGAACGGGGTTCGCCTCCCCCCGGGGGGCGCCGCGCGCTCGGGGCGGCCCAGCGCGCGCGATCGGACTGCATTAAAGTAGCGGACTCGCCCGCCTCAAGTCCGCTTCGATGCTGCTGCTGGTCGCCGGCCTCGTCATTTTCCTTGGTGTCCACCTCGTCCCGGTGTTCCCCTCGTTCCGCGCGCAACTCGTCTCGCGCTGGGGCGATGGACGCTACAAGGGCCTGTTCTCGGCCGTCTCGGCCGTCGGCTTCGTCCTGATCGTGGTCGGCTTCGCGGTCGCGCCGCGCCAGGTGCCGCTGTTCGCGCCGTCGCCGGCCGCGATCGCGATCGCGCCCGCCGCGATGGCCGTCGCGCTCGTCCTGATCGCGGCCGGCAACCTGCGCGGCCACCTGCGTCGCATCGTGCAGCACCCGATGCTGATCGGCACGCTGGTCTGGTCGGGCGTCCACCTGCTGGCGAACGGCGACGTCGCGAGCACCCTGCTGTTCGGCGCATTCTTCGCGTGGGCCGCGATCGACCTCGTCTCCGCGATCGCGCGGCGTGCGGTCAAGACGTTCACGCCGCGCCTGGCGCACGACGCGATCGCGATCGCCGGGGGCGTCGGCGCCGCCTTCGCGTTCGCGTACCTGCACCGCATCCTCTTCGGCGTGCGCGTCATGCCGTTCGGCCTGTGAACGACACGCGCGACACCGGCTTGGCGCCGGACGATATCCCGATCCCCCCGCGCCTGCGGCCCGCGTCGTCGCGGCTCAGGCACTACGTCTCGCCCGCGGTCGAGATCGCGCGCCACCCGTTGCCCTTCATCGGCGAGGTGCTGCGCGAGTTCCGCCGCAACCACGGGTTGCTGCTCGCCGGCGCCGTCGCGTACTACATGCTCCTGTCGATCGTGCCGCTCCTGATCCTGCTCGTCGCGGCGCTCTCGCACATCCTCGATCCCGGCGCGCTGATGGCGACGCTCGGCCGCTACCTCGACCTGATCGTGCCCGGGCAGACGCAGCCGGTCGTGCAGGACCTCGCGAGCTTCGTGCGGCAGGGCGTGGCGGTGTCGGGGATCATCCTGCTGGTGCTCCTGTTCTTCAGCTCGCTCGCGTTCGGCGTGCTCGAGAACACGTTCGCGGTGATCTTCCACCACCGCCGCAACGAGCGCCACCGCAGCTGGGTGACCTCGGCGCTGATCCCCTACGCGTTCATCGTCGTGCTGGGCGTCGGCCTGGTCGTCATCACGCTCGTGTCCGGCGCGCTGCAGGCGCTGGCCGCGAACGAGGTGCGCGTGTTCGGCGAGGTGCGCAGCTTCGGGGCGCTGTCGGTCTGGGGCATCTACGCGCTCGGCGTCGTCGGCGAGATCCTGCTGCTGACCGCGATCTACCTAGTGATGCCGGCCGGCCGGCTCAAGCTCTCGCATGCGCTGATCGGCGGCATCGTCGCGGGCCTGCTGTGGGAGATCACGCGCCACGTGATCGTCTGGTATTTCGCGACGCTGTCGCAGATCATCCTGATCTACGGCTCGTTCGCGACGACGATCGCGCTCCTGCTCTCGTTCGAGATCGCGGCGATCGTGCTGCTGCTCGGCGCCCAGGTCATCGCGATCTACGAGCGGCGCGTGCGCCGCGCCGACGGGTCCGGAGGCACGCTTCCCCTGTAGCTTCCATCGAAGCTTGTGGGTCGGGCTTCAGCCTGACGCGTTTCGATCGTCGAAGGACGTCGGGCTGAAGCCCGACCCACAAGGACGGCGTTACCTTCGACAGGCTTCCGGCAGGTAGCGCGGCGGGATGTCGATCGGGACGCACATCCACTGCACGCGCTGCTGGTCGTCGACGGTCGGCGCGAGCACGATCGACTTGCCCGCGGCGCCCGGGACCGCGGGGCCGAGCGAGACGCGCACGCGCCCGCCCGAGCTGACGGCCACGTCGTCGATGTAGCCTGCATCGTTCTGCGCGAGCAGCGTGCCGACGTTTCGCGCATGGGCCAGCGTGCCGGTGCGCTCCCACGCTGATTCGACCGCTTCCTGGACCACGCGCAGCGAGGTCAGCGTCGCCGTGACCGCGTCACGTGCCGCATGCGCGACGTACTCGGTGCGAATCGGGGACCAAAGCAGCGCCGTGGCGGCGAGGATCGCGCCCCCGCCGAGCAGGATCGCCGCGAACGGCGAGGTCGGCTTCTGCTCGGCAAGCGCCGACACCGCCTTCGACGCGCTGGGCGACGCGATCTCGGCCCGGGCGACGTCGCGTCGGACGCGGCCCCACAGGAGCGCATCGGCCGAGAGCGACGACAGGACCGACGGGAACAGCCACACGAAGACGAACAGCGCGAGCCACCAGAGCGGGCCCGTGCCGTCGAGCGACGCGCCGACCGCCGCGAACGCGAACGCGCCGGCGAGCGGCAGCACGGCGAACGCGATGCCTTCGGTCCACAGCCTGCGGTAGAACGCCCACACGGGCGGCGCGAGGAACGCGGGCCAGTGCCAGCCCGGCCGCGCATGGCCGGCGCGCTCGAACGCGAGGAAGCGCGGCACGTAGCGGTCCGCCTCGGGCCCGATCGCGATCCGGAAGAGCACCGCGAGCGCCGGGCGGACGACCGACGTGGGGGTCGAGAACGAGAAGTCGCCGGGCAGGCGGATCGACTCGTTGGCGAACGCGTGGGTCGGTCCGTCACGCGGCGGGGACGCGCCGGGGACGTCGTTCATCCCGCGATTGTACGCGCGGCGCCGGCGACAATCCGCAACGGCAAGAGAATCCGCGGACTACGCCGCGGTCTCGAACTCGACCGTCTCGGCCGGGTCCTCGGCGTACGCGTGCCCGAACGAGATGCGGCCGCTCCCGCGCAGCGTGAACTCCTCGCGGCGCAGCTCGATCTCCTTCTCGCCGTGCACGGTGCAGAACGTGCCGTTGGTGCTGTGGTCGATCAGCACGAACTTGTCGCGGCGCCGCTCGATGCGCGCGTGCTGGCGCGACGCCATGCGGTCGCC